>JAEZIU010000103.1 GCA_023436485.1 Bacillota bacterium
GACAAATACTCCTTTCCAAAAAAATATCATTCAAATGATGTTCTTTCCGATAATACTCAAGAAAATCCCGACCCATTAATGCGGTTTATATTTTCTTTCGACAGCATCATGACACTATACCAAAATAAGAATTTCGGAAGCATGATTACGCAATGCAAGCTTTATAGAGAGTTTTATTCTTCCAACACATATTCCATAACGAACCATGATGACAAAAAGCGCTTGTCGACCATCTATGAAGAATTATCTAAAGTATACTTTGATGATAATAGTATGGTTACAATTGAACACCTTATTAAAGATCTTGTAGCCAAAGATGTTATAACGGAAGCTTTTATACAAGGTATTATTAACGATGGTGAGTATCAAGAGGCTCTAAATATAGAAGTTGTAGAAGTAAAGAGATTAGCAGCTTATTTGAAAAAACCTCGAATATCTACCCAACATGGTGTTAAAGGTGAAAGTCATACATCAGTTCTATTTGTTGCTGCTGATAGCACAAGTACACCTATCGTGCATATGTACAATTTTTTTAGAATTTGGTCTCAAGTGGATTTCTCTCTAAGTGAGATAGGAGATTTTTATTATAAATATGCCATGCATGTTGCTGATACCGTGAATGATTTGGGGATGCCAACAAAAGATTTAACTGCAGATTCACATAACAAAAATGAAGCTAATAAATTAATATTAAAAAAAGCTTCGGAAAAGATGCTGGATAGTTTTAAAGATAATAGAATTTTTGAGTTGCTATGCAAAGACTATTATGAAGAATACTTGAGTAACTCGAATGTTGGTAATGCAAAAAAATGTTTTAAGGATAGCACAGTATATGGTGTTTTAATAGCTTATAAGCTATTCTATGTTGGTTGCTCCAGAGCAAGAAAAAATTTAACTATTATTGTTGATGAACGCAAAATAAATGACTTTAAAGAATTATTCGTAGAAAAGGTTAAAAAAATAGGATTTGCTGTAAAATAGAGAATATAAAAAATTAATTCAACCTAGATTATCTATACCAAGAAAACGTTATAAGGAAAAAGATAAAATGCAAACTATAATTGAGAAGTTCAATATTGAGAATTATGAACTAAACTGGATCACCTTTAGAGGGGTAGAGGAGTTAATAACAATGTATGTTTAAAATAACTACAATGATTGCTGTATAAAATATAACTTAATTAATTCTGCCTTCAAAATGTGGTAAAAGTGATCGATGGATTTGAGTATTATCTTTAAAAAAGGAATAGCCTTAAATCAAATGCATGGTATAATAGTACATTTTTTGAATCTATAGATGAAATTCAAGTAATTGAAGATTTTTATTTTGAATTAAAGAAAATTTTCGATAGTATCGATGAACATAATATCGAAAATTATATATGGATATTTAATCATTTTGTTTCTATTATTTTAGTAAATCATATCTTTACTCTTATAAAACACTTTGAGACATATTAACTAGAGAATCAGAATTCCTTATTTGAGTATAAAATATGAAAATATACCGTTCTACTTATGGGATAAAGTATGTGTCACATATTATCTAAATCCTTGGAGTTACCATTGTGTCAAAATAGGATATATGTTTGTGTCAATGAACAATACTTTTATTAGGGGAGAAGGCAAAATTTCGAAGCTAATTATACAAAATAAAAATTTTGTATAATTAAAGGGAGGAAAAAACTCAAAATTACCAATATAACCTTTGAAAACTCAAAAAACGTTACGTTTTAATTAAAATGATGATAAATCATAAAATCACCAAAAAAATATAGAACGTAACGTTTTTTTAGTTTTGCTCGTCTTCCACAAGTTATATCTCAGATAAATTATTATCTCATAATAATTTATTTTCTCATATAGATTATTATCCTTAGATTACTTAAATTTCCGAAGAAATGTTTTAACTTATCTTGTGCTTTCTTATTTATCTTATGCTTTCTTACTTATCTTGTGTAGTCTTATAAAACTTGTGCCCGCCTGAAAGATTATATACCTTTTTAAATCCATGGTTGAGCAAAATATTTTGAGCTGCATTTCCTGTCACACCCATATTACAATATGTTATGGTTATAGCGTCCTTATCCAGGCTTTCTAAATCTTTTCTCAGTGAATCCTGCGGAATATTAATTGCTGAGGCCATATGAGCCTCATTATATTGCTTGCTGACTCTGACATCAATTATCTGTACATTATCGTGAGCGTTTTCTATGTTTTGCACATCATTAGCTGTGATTACTGGTCTGCTTTTATTAATAGCGTTATCCAGAATCATTCCTGTATAATGAATTGGATCCTTTGTAGTTGAAAATGGTGGCGCATATGCAAGATCCAGATGAAACAATTCATCTACTTTTGCTCCATATGTTATTAATGTTACAAATACATCGATTCTCTTATCAACACCTTCATATCCAATAATTTGCACGCCCAGTATCTTCTGAGAATTTTTATCTGCAACAGCCTTTATAACCATTTCTTTTCCATTAAAATAACCTGGTTTATCGGGTTTGATATTGTGGCATACAACAATATCATAACCTTCAGATATTGCTTCTTTTTCAGATAAGCCTGTTGTAGCAACCGCTAAATTAAATATTTTAAATATGCCCGTGCCCAAGCTGCCTTTATACTCTAGTGTCCCGCCTGAAACTTCGTCACCGGCTATTCTACCGGTTTTATTTGCCGTTGATCCCAATGGTCTATATATGGGTTTATGTGTTATAAGAGAGAATGTCTCAATGCAATCACCGCAGGCATAAATATTGTCAATATTGGTTTGCATCTTGGTATTCACTTTTATTGCGCCAGTAGCACCAATTTCTATCCCCGCATCCTTTGCAAGTGCTATATTAGGCTTTATTCCTGTTGATATTAGCACCATATCACTGGTAAGTTCTATTCCGTCCTCAAAAACAACTTTATTATCATGTATTTCGGTAATAGTTGTATTCTTAAATATCTTGATATTTTTCTTTAATAAAGCTTTTTCCAAGTA
>JAEZIU010000301.1 GCA_023436485.1 Bacillota bacterium
CTTAAAATGGTAGCGGCGGTGGGATTTGAACCTACGACCTGCCGGGTATGAACCGGATGCTCTGGCCAACTGAGCTACGCCGCCATTTTTATGTCGCCCGTTCTCTAACGTGCTTTTACATTATACAAAAGAAATAGGACATGTGTCAATAGGAAGATTATATTTTTTTTAAAAAATCAAAACAATGTGAAAAAGCCGCGAAATGGCAGTAAAAAACCCTTAAACCAAAAGGTATAAGGGGTACTATTTTTTCAGGAGGAATATATTTTAAGACCGGCCGGCGGAATAATCCGCCGACCAGAATTGATTGTTTTCAACAATAAAAATTTTATAGGAAATAGTCCCATTTGTATATGTATAAATTATTTAAAATTTTTATTTAATCAATTAATTTTATTGTACATTTTTACTCCTGCGATCCGTAAATGGCTACGTTTTGGCTTGAAAGTTCAAACTTCATGTTTTGGAACTTCAATATACTTTGTACATACCCCAGGCCATCCGCATGATACCGTCCTGCTATTTTCTGATAACCCAGAAGCTCATATACACCGTTACCGTCAAAATCAACAGGATACAATCCGCTTAGCGGGTCAACCCAACCTTCAATGGGCGCTTTGAGAATTCCCTCGTTAGTGTAAATTTCACTTAGATATTCTCTGCCTTTATAGGTTATATCCAGTATGTATGTAGTTTTCTCAGTTAGGCTTTGAACCGACACCTTGTAATAATTGAGATAGTTAACTTTATATTGATATTTATTATTGAAGTCCTCATAATTGAATATCATTGCAAGGCGGTTATTTACATCTGAAAAGATGTAATAAAACATAATTGCTCCGCTTCCCCCGGAATTAATTCCTACTAATATATCATTAATTCTGTCTCCGTTGAAATCCCCCAGAAACAATCCCGGGTTGTAACCCGCGTCTGAAGGAAGCTTTGCGCTCTGCTTAATACCCGTTCTTCCATCCTTTATGACAAGGGTAATATCCCGCAAAAAATTACTGTCAGGTGTTTTGGCGGCAGTAAGATATACATAATCGGCAATCCTGTCTCCGTTTACGTCACCGCAGGCACTGGCAACTACGTTTCCGATATCGTTGGGAAATGAACCTGAATTGTTTGAATACAGCATTAAGTTTACCCCTTTTCCAATATTTTGAACTGCTACTATATAATATGAAATGCTTTAATATTGGTGAAATTATATATTCTTGCACCATCCATATATTGTATAAACACTGCTTTGCAAGGGTATAAATATTAATGCCACTTTCGTACTCCGTTTACTATTTTGCAATATATATGTTCTTCAAATCAATTACATCTAATATTATTATATGGAAGTGAGTAAATTTTGTATAAGGTCAGGTGACCATATGATAATCCAATGTGAAAGAAAAGAATTTATTCAACAGGGCGATCAACTTGCAATAACCAGAGATGACAAGCTTATCGGCTATGGCAAGGTTATCACCCTTCTGGACGAACATGTACTTGTAGATATTGATGATTCAGCCAGCAAATCATTATTTGAACTCTTCGCCGAAGCTATCCCTTGTGATTTTACATTTGTCAACGAAAAGTATATTCCCAAAAGCATCGAGTAGCCATCAATATCAGATATCTGAGTATTCAGGGTATACTCGTATGCTGGGCCAACCAGCATACGGTTACCCTGCCGGATATGAATTTATATGTTTGTTAACATTTTGTTTTAAAAATCATAACAGTTTATTAACTTTTTCTTCGTAAAAAATACATAATTAACGGCTATTATATAAACATAAGAAAGCTTAATATAATTCAAATGACAGGAGGACTCAATTATGTATAACAATAATGATGATTGGAACAACCAACAATATAATAGTTCAAATTTTGAAAATAGCGAAATAATAGAAATGGCCCCTAAAAAGAAAAAACATAAGTTTACTACCTATTTATCACTTGTACTTATAACTTCATTGGTTACCGGGGCAGCAGTAGGTGGAGGCATGTACTACAAGTTTTCAAAGGAGCTTAATCAGCAGATGGGAGACCTTCAAAAATCAGTGGCACTTTCTGCAAAAAGTAGTATAGCTTCTACCGATGGAACTCTTACATCTTCTTCTGCAGATTCTCTTAAAGCAGCCACTCTTTTAAATACTGCGGCCGGAGACATGAGTATATCTGAGATAGCAAAGAAAGTCGGCCCCTCAATCGTAGGCGTAACAATGAGCGTTCAAAACAGCCGTTCTTCGGGATTCTATGGTTTTGGAACACCATCGAATTCCAGTTCTGAGGGTTCAGGTATAATAATCAGTTCTGACGGATATATAATGACAAATTACCATGTTGTATCATATGCAGACCCTAAGAGCGGAGCAAAAAATACTACACTTACAGTGTATTTACCTGATAAAAGACAAGCAAAAGCTACCTTTATAGGCGGTGATGAGGATAACGATCTTGCTGTTATAAAGATAAATCTTACTAACCTTCCTGTTGCAGAACTTGGCAGCTCCTCCCAAGTGGAAGTGGGAGATACTGCTGTAGCCATTGGAAATCCACTTGGAATGGAGTTCGCCGGCTCTGTAACCGTTGGTGTAATAAGTGCACTAAACAGGCAAGTCGACACCGGCAACGGTCCTATGGATCTTTTCCAAACTGATGCTGCAATTAATCCGGGTAATAGCGGCGGTGCTCTTGTAAATTCAAAAGGAAAGATAATAGGAATAAATTCAGCCAAGATTTCCGAGGATGGTGTTGAAGGACTTGGTTTTGCAATACCAATGGACACAGCAAAACCAATAATTGAACAGCTAAAAACCTATGGGTATGTTAAAGGTAAGCCTTTGATGGGAATATCAACTCAGGAAGTTCCGCAACAGTATTCAGAAATGTACGGAATACCGGTGGGACTATACGTAGTAGAAGTGACTCCGGGAGGAGCCGCAGCGAATGCAGGTATTAGGGCAAAGGATATTATTATAAAGGTAGACGGTAAACAGGTTAAAACAAATGCAGAGATTGAAGCAATTAAGAAACTTCACAAAGCAGGAGATACTGTAGATGTAGTGGTTTCAAGAAGCGGTCAGCAATTAAATCTCAAGGTTACATTTACTGAAGCTAAACAGTAGCCATCCAATAAAAAAACAAACCGGGACTTAAAGTTTTACCCCCTAAAGCCCCGGTTTGTTTTTTATTTGCAGTTCCATCTTATGAAAGAATTTTGCACCCAAAAGTTTCAGATATATGTCCCTCATAGCCTTCTCTACCTCTTTATTTACACTTCTTATGGCTGTTTCATCAATACGCATATTTTTCATTGGTAAAATCATCAGATACATGGGAATATCCCATATAGCATAATCAATATCCGGCAACAGTCTGAAACCGGCTTTTTCATAGAATTTTATCCTATTTTCCCTTATATTGCGTTCTTTCTGCTCTAAAGCATCCTCGGGCTTTTCAACCTCAACAATAATACTTCTCTCATCGCAATATTTTGTTTTTAACATTTCAATAAATTTTGATCCGAATCCTTTCCCCCTATATTCCTTATAAACTGCCAATAAGCTTATAAGCACAAAAGAATTTGTACTGTCTCCGGTACAAATTGAGTAAGCAACATCTTTTCCTTCGCTTGCAAGCATAAGTCCCTCTTGAATACCTTTTGCAAGCTGCTTGTGTAAAACGTCATAGGGCGGGTACTCCCCCGTAGCAAAGTCATTTTCTATATTTATGTATAAATCACTGACCTCTTGCAGACTAATATTCCTTATATCGTATGCCATCGTTCATTCCTTACTACCTTTCGTTTTTTATATCATTTAGAATGGACAAGTCAATATGACAGTACCCATGAGGATTTTTATCAAGATACTCCTGATGGTAATCCTCTGCTTTATAAAAATTATCAAGTGGAAGAATCTCTGTCAGTATTTTTCCTTTGTACAACTCCTGTTTGCTGTTGATATAACTCTCTATACTTTCTCTGTCAGCGGAATCATTATAGTAAATACCTGTACGGTACTGTACACCTATATCGTTTCCCTGTCTGTTCAACAAGGTTGGATCTATAATTCTGAAAAAGTAATCCAGCAGCTTTCCCATAGAAATTTTAGATTCATCATACTTTACATAAACAGTTTCAGCATGGCCCGTTGCCCTTCTGCAAACATCTTCATAGGTAGGATTTTCAGTGTTTCCGTTGGCATATCCCACCTCTGTATGAATTACTCCCGGAAGTTTCGACAAAAATGCCTGAACTCCCCAGAAACAACCACCTGCAAGCCATATCTCAGAAATGCTATTATTTGCTTCAATCATTGCAGCCACTCCTTTTATATACTTATCTGTCCTCAAATAAAATATCTGTTATTTCTGCTTCTGTATTTGCCTCTATAAATTTCATGACTTCATTCAGAACAGCATTTGCCTGTGCTCTACCGGTAGACACACAGGCTGCACCTATTACAATAGTCTGATATAAATCCTGTTCTTCTACCTCAGCTATAGATATATTAAATTTGTTTCTGGCCCTTTGCACTATACTTTTGACTATCATCCGCTTGTCCTTGAGCGAATGGCACATGGGTGCATATAGCTTTATTCTCAAACTTGATATAATCATACAGCCTCCCTCTCCAATTCAAACCTATTAATAGCCCAGTTCCTCTCCGACTATTATTACTTTAATCCTGTCTTTTTGTTTCTGGTATCCGCTAACAACATAATTGCAACATATTCTGTTTTGTCCACTGCAACCGCTTGTCATAGTGGAATTCCCAGAGGTCAGTCCCATGCACTCTCCTTTTTCCGAACAATAGGAAGTACAATTAATTCGAATAGCATTTGCCGGGGCTGCCATGGTTTTTACCCTTTTAACTGCTTCATCCAGATTTCCTACTATTTTATTTATACCCACAATAATTATTACTGATTCAGGACCGTAACATATAGCTGCCACCCTGTTGGAATTGCCGTCTACGTTGTATAGTTCCCCATTTTCCGTAATTGCATTCGAACTGCTGAGATACACATCAGCAAAAAAGGATTTTAGAAAAATTTCTCTCATCTGTTCTCGGGATAACCCCTTTTCATATCTGTCAAGGAAAGTATATTTGCCCGAACGCAGCAAATCTATAATACCGGCTTCAAACAAACTCATAGAACCGCCTACAGCAACAGTATCTCCATCTTTCAACAATTCAGTTACCTTACCCGCTACATCCTTTACGGTTTCAACATAGTAAGGCTGCATGTTATTGGCTTTCAGATTCTCCATAGTTTTCTTAATTCTTTTGTCTAAAATTGCCTTTGTATTTTTGTCCATTTTTTAATCCTCCATTATTCTATATTTAAGTCTCGCGGGCTTTCAGCCTCTGATTTTATGAGCAGAAGAAATGCTTTTTCAAAAGCTTCATCATTTTCCTTTGACCTTTTTCTTATAGTGCCGGTTCTTCCTCCCGCCCTTCTTATTTTTTGTCCCAAATGTCTTTCAAATAACAATCTGTCGATATTGTTATCTGAGTATATCAAGCCGTTCTGATTCAGAACCTTTGCACCTTTACCAAGTCCCATAGCAGCTACACCGTAGTCCTGAGTGACGACAACATCGCCCTTTTTCACCATATTAATTAGCTTTATGTCAACACTGTCACGTGCCTTGTCTACGGTAATTACCGTACTATATCCATCATTTAGTTCGTGGCTGGTATCAATAATCATAATGACCGGGATGTCATATTTCTTTGCGTTTCTGATAATTATATCCTTTAC
>JAEZIU010000343.1 GCA_023436485.1 Bacillota bacterium
TATTATTAAACAACTTCTAATTTAAACTGGTTTTTTAAATCTGTCAACCTCACATTAGTAATTGTACATTAATTACAAGAAGTTATTCGAAATTATTTTATGTATTATGACTATATTATAACTTCGAATAATTTTCCCGGGCTCTGCCCAATTACTCCTTTCATTTCGAGCATAAAAAGTATACTGTTTGCATCTTTAGCAGAAATATTACTTTTTTCAAGAATTTCGTCAATATTATGTGACCCCTTGAAAATTGCCTTTAATATTTTTATTTCGTCTGTCGTTAATCCTTTAAAAAGGTTTAGGTATTTTTTACTAATTTCCTTATGGGTATCCTCCTGAGTAGGAGTATAATTGTGCATTCCATTATACTCAAATTCTTCCAGAACATCTGTAGCATTCAATACCAGTTTTGCTCCCTCCTTAATCAATTGATTTGTTCCCATACTGTACACACAGTCGATATTTCCCGGAACGGCAAATACCTCTCTCCCCTGTTCCAAGGCACAACCTGCCGTAATTAATGAACCGCTTCTCTTAGCAGCCTCAATTACAATGACACCGCTGGAAATTCCGCTTATTATTCTGTTTCGTGCAGGAAAATTATGTTGTAATGGTGGCATTCCCGGGGGATATTCAGAGAGTATCAACCCTTCGGAATCTACTATTTCGTTGAATAGTCTTGTATTTTCCGGTGGATAAATATTATCAATCCCTGAACCGAGAACAGCTATGGTTTTTCCTCCTGCGTCGAGGCAACCTTTGTGAGCGATACTGTCAATTCCCCTGGCCAGACCGCTTACTATTGTTACACCTCTCATTGCGAGATCATATGACAATCTTCCTGCCGTTTTTGAGCCATACCCTGTAGTTCTTCTTGAACCAACAACTGCAATAGAAAAATTGTCCGATTCAAGCTTTCCCTTATAATACAAGGCTATAGGCGGGTCATAAATATTTTTCAGTTTTTGAGGATAGCTTTCTTCACAAATATTTACGATTTTAATATTATTTCGCACCATTAATTCGTATATAGTGCCAACCCTATCTCTTTTGTCAGAGTTCAAAAGCTCTTTTATATTCTTTTCAGTTAGTCCTTTTGTATTTTTTAGATCACTTTCTGAAAGACTGTATATAATCTGGGGACTTTTAAACTTTTCCAGTAAATCAAATGCCTTTTTTGAACTTAATCCTTCCAAAGATGTTAACCAAATCCAATACTCAATATCTCTCATAAAATCTCCTTTAAATTTTTATTCTGTCCATGCTGCGGTATTGTATCGCTTCGGCAACATGTTCGGATTTTATTTTTTCACTTCCATCCATATCTGCAATAGTTCTTGCTACCTTTAGAATTCTGTCATAGGCACGAGCACTTAGCCCAAGCCTTTCAAATGCCATTTTAAGAAGACTCGATGTATTTCTGTTAAGCTCACAGTATTTTCTTATCAAAGTTGGTGTCAATTCTGAATTAGAATATATCCCCATTCCCTTGTACCTGTCAGTCTGAATCTTTCTTGCTTTATTTACTCTCTCTCGTATAACGGCTGATGTTTCTTCCTTGACTTCATTATGTAAATCATCATATCTTACGGGATGTATCTCCGTGTGTATATCAATCCTATCCAGCAGCGGCTGACTTAGTTTACCAAGATATTGCTGTACCATTTTGGGTGTACAGCTACATTTGTTTGAAGGATCAAGATAATATCCGCATCTGCATGGGTTAGCAGCACAAATAAGAGTTGTTCTTGCGGGATACGTAATGCTTCCGTTCACTCTGGATATGGTTATCTCTCCGTCCTCCAGCGGCTGCCTAAGCACTTCAATAGCATCCTTTTCGAATTCGGGAAATTCATCAAGAAACAGAACACCGTAATGAGCAAGGCTGACCTCGCCCGGTTTGCACTGTTTTCCCCCGCCTACAAGGCTTACAGCTGAAATAGTATGATGTGGATTTCTAAAAGGTCTACGGGTAATCAGAGAAGCATTTCCGGGCAAAAGACCTGAAATACTGTGTATTTTTGTTATTTGAACAGCTTCCTCAAATGTCATATCGGGAAGTATTGATGGAAGCCTTTTTGCCAACATTGTTTTTCCGCTTCCGGGTGAACCTATCATGAGCATATTATGAGCCCCGCAGGCAGCTACTTCCATTGCCCTCTTTAAACTTGCCTGTCCCTTTACGTCACTAAAATCCAAGCCTTCTTTTGCATTATACAAAAATATATTATCCACATCTGTATGATAGGATGGAATAATTTTTTCACCATTGAGATGTTTTATAATATCATTAAGATTTTTTACAGGCAAAATATTTAGATTACTAAATACTGCTGCTTCATCTGAATTTGTTTCAGGTACAAATATATTCTTTATGTCATTTGCGGCTGCACAGCAAACCATTGATATAATTCCGTCTATTGGTTTTATGCTTCCATCCAGAGAGAGTTCTCCTAAGAACATGTATGACGAAAGGTCGGTATTCTTTATTATATCTGAAGCTACAAGTATCCCTACTGCAATGGAAACATCATACATCGATCCTCCTTTCCTCAGGCTTGCAGGAGCCAAATTTATTGTTATTCTCCTTACCGGAAAATCTATTCCGCTGTTTTTAATAGCGGCTCTGACTCTTTCCCGGGATTCTCTTACAGCCATATCGCCAAGTCCTACTACGTCAAAATTAGGTATACCGTTGCTTATATCCGTTTCAACGTCAACAATACAGCCGTCAATACCCAAAAGGGCACAGCTCTTTACCTTTGAGACCATATAAAAACCTCTCATATAAATTTTTGGAAATTAAGATGTAAAACACATTCGAATGTAATTTAGAATTTAACAGAAACCTTACTAATTTGATAAAAATATTAAGCGATGAAACACTATGAACTACATGAAATGATATCTTTCTTTCTTGTAAATTTTAGCATAGAATTCTAATAAAGTCAAAAAACCCATTCAGCAAAAGTGAATGGGTTGTATTTCTATATAAACTATTCAATTTTTTCATCTCTAAGCAGTTTTCTAAGCTCGTCCATGAAAGTATTTATATCCTTGAATTGTCTGTAAACAGATGCAAATCTTACGTAAGCAACTTCGTCCATGGTTTTTAGCTTTGACATAACCATTTCACCAATGTCTTCGGTAGTTACTTCTCTCTGAAGTGAATT
>JAEZIU010000150.1 GCA_023436485.1 Bacillota bacterium
GTATTTCCATCCTTGGGTCTACTATCTCGCTCTCATCACATTTACATCTTTTAATATTTAAATTGGTTCCACAAGTCCTGCATAACCCTTTGCAGTCTTCACTGCAAACAATTTTCATAGGCATTGCAAGAATAATGTTGTCCATAAGTGGCTTATCAATGTCAACAACATTACCTTCAAATGTATATGCATCAACATCATCGGATTTTGAAACCTCGACAAAGCTTTCTTCAACCTCAATATCTTGAGCCATATCTAAATGTTCCAGACACCTGAGGCAGTTTGCACTAAATTCATAATGAAGCTCACCACTTAACTTTAACAGGCCACCTAAATTAACTATGCGCCCTGCAAACTTAAAAGAAGGTTTAAACTCTACTGAAGTATCATACTCCCGTATTTTTGGCAGGTCGTCAACAAAATTGATATCTATCCCTGCTCCTTCAGTTTTAATAATCTCAGACACATTAACTCTCATAAGTAACCTCTTGAAAACCGACAACTGATATTATACTAACTAATACAGCTTTTGTCAATAATTCAATTTCAGTAAAATAATATTATTATTGTTGCCCTGTTTTTACATATATATTAGTTGAAATTTACTTTACCAATCTTACTGTTTCTTTTGCAATCGCAAGCTCTTCATTTGTTGGGATTACAAGAGTTCTTACAGTAGCACCTTCTGCAGAAATATCGACTTCCTTACCCCTGAGCTTATTCTTTTCTTCATCTATTTTAATGCCGAGGAAATCCATATTGCTGACAATCATTTTTCTTGCTATATCATTATTCTCACCCACACCGGCTGTGAATACGATTGCATCAACACCGTTCATAACGGCTATATATTCTCCGATAAATTTCTTAACACCATAACAGAAAATTTCGATTGCAAGTTCTGCTCTGCTGTTTCCTTCATCAGCTGCAGCATGTAAATCTCTGAAGTCACTGCTTACACCGGATATACCAAGAACACCTGACTTTTTATTTAAGAGATTGCTTACACCCTTAACATCCAGATTTTCCTTTTCCATAAGGAATGTAACAACTTCAGGGTCAATTGTACCGCTTCTTGTACCCATTGCAAGCCCCTGCAGCGGTGTAAAGCCCATTGATGTATCAACCGACTTACCCTTGTTTACTGCACAAATACTTGAACCGTTTCCAAGATGACATGTAATTATCTTTAATTCGCTTAATGGCTTATCAAGCATTGCAGCAGTTCTTTCTGCAACATACTTGTGGGATGTTCCGTGGAAACCGTATTTTCTTATACCATACTTTTCATAAAGCTCATATGGTAGTGCATAAAGGTATGCATAATCAGGCATTGAGCTATGGAAAGTAGTATCAAATACAGCTACCATAGGTATATTCGGCATAATCTGCTGACAAGCCTCTATACCTATTATATTTGGCGGATTATGAAGCGGAGCAATGTCTATACATTCTCTTACCGCTGCCATAACCTTTTCATCTATAACTACAGAACTGTTGAATTTTTCTCCGCCGTGTACTATTCTGTGTCCTACTGCTGATATTTCGGACATGTTCTTTATAACGCCGATCTTATCGTCTATAAGTGCACTAATAACAGCCTCTATAGCGTCTTTGTGATTCTTTAGTTCCTTGTTTAAAACAACAGCCTCTTCTGAACCCCTGGATTGCTTTATAAAAGAATTGTCAATTCCTATTCTGTCACATAATCCCTTTGCAAGAACCATTTCATTTGTCATATCGATTAATTGATATTTCAAAGAAGAACTCCCCGCATTGATAACTAAAACCTTCATTGTTAGTTCATCTCCCCTAATAATAGTTAAACATATTTTTTATAAAATTAAGAATTCTGAGCCTGTACACATGTAATTGCAACAACACCAACTATATCCTCGGCGCTGCATCCTCTTGAAAGATCGTTTACAGGTTTTGCAATACCTTGAATAATAGGACCGTAGGCTTCTGCCTTTGCAAGTCTTTGTGTCAGCTTGTAGGATATATTACCGCAGTTCAAGTCAGGGAAAATTAATACATTGGCCTTTCCTGCAACACTGCTTCCAGGTGCTTTTGATGCTCCAACAGAAGGAACAATAGCAGCGTCTGCCTGCAATTCTCCGTCCAACTGAAGATCCGGAGCTTTTTCCTTTGCAAGTTTAGTTGCCTCAATAACCTTTTCTGTAAGTACACTCTTTGCGCTGCCATATGTTGAATATGAGAGCATTGCAACAACAGGTTCAGCCTGTACAAGACTCTTAAATGATTTTGAAGAAGCTATTGCGATTTCTGAAAGCTCTTCAGCGTTTGGATTTTCCACAAGTCCGCTGTCTCCGTAAATGAATACTCCGTTTTCGCCGTATTCACAGTCAGGTACAACCATTACGAAGAATGCTGATACCAGTTTTGCTCCAGGTGCTGTCTTTAATATTTGAAGAGCCGGCCTCAATGTGTTTGCAGTTGAATTAATTGCTCCCGCAACCATTCCGTCAGCCTCGCCCATTTTTACCATCATAATTCCGAAATACAAAGGATTTTCAGACAATATTTTCTTTGCCTCTTCTGAAGTCATTCCCTTTGCCTTTCTAAGTTCATACAGGGTATTTACGTACTCGTCAAATCTTTCAAAGTTTGCAGGATCAACTATTTTTGCCTTTGATATATCCAAGTCACCACCCAACTTCTTTATATCATCCTTGTTACCCACAAGTACGACATTGGCAATACCTTGTTCCTGAATCATTGCAGCAGCCTTCAAAGTTCTAATATCATTACTTTCAGGAAGTACTATTGTTTTGATATCTTTTTTTGCTCTGCTTACAATCTGCTCTAAAAAGTTCATGTTTCAAAAGTCCCCTTTCATGGTTACGCAATACTAACAAGGCCATTTTAGTCCGGCCCGATTAACATTATTAAACTGAAAAAGTCTTGTAGATAAGGCAATTCAATTCAACAAAAGTTCATATTGCACTTTGACATAATTATATTATTTAAGATTTAGTAAAAATTTATTATTATTACCTGGTTATAATACTTGAAAACAAGTACTCACACCACTTTTTTATTATATACAACTTGTTCATTGTATACAAGAAAAAATTTGTTTTAAATTTTGTATTTCACAAACCGCTAAACTGTTATAAACTTATATTGAAGAAAAGCACATGTTTATTGTGCAAATAATTTACAGCAGATACCATTACGAAAGGTAAGGTTAATAACCAATGAAAAAAAAGCTTCTCTTATATTCCACATCGTTCTTTTGCGGAATGTCTGTAATGGCAGTAGAACTAAGTGTTTCCAAGCTTCTTGCCCCGTACTTTGGGACTTCACAGATTATTTGGACCGTTATTATCGGATTGATAATGATATCCCTGAGTGTAGGAAACGTTTTGGGCGGAAGGTCTGCCGACAAGCATAACAGCATGAACAAGCTTTATCTTATTATATGGGCTGCCGCTATATGGATAGCCATAATCCCTTTTGTGGGCAAATATATCGTTGTTGGTATAATCGGTCTTCTTTTTATGTTTCTTCCTCAGAACCTGCTTATTACAGGCTCTGCAATTTCATGTTTGGTTCTGTTCTCTGTTCCTTTGATTGGACTTGGAATGGTTTCTCCCTACCTGGTCAAGTTGGGTGTTACCGATATTGAAAATACAGGTAAAACTACCGGAAAGATATACGCAATGAACACCGTAGGAAGTATTATCGGAACGTTTTTACCGACCTTTGTTACAATACCTACTGTCGGTACAAGTAAAACCTTTCTTATTTTCGCACTGGTTCTAAATGTTATCTGCCTTGCTTACTTTGTAATGAATAAAATTAAATCTGTTAAGACTCCTTTGACATTTTTAATAATTTTTGTATTGCTCTTTATGCCTCTCTCCAATTCTTATGCTTTCTGGAGGGATTGTGTTGTTGAGGACGAATCTGTGTACAATTATTTACAGGTAACAGAAGACAAGGACTCCGTATACCTTTCTACTAATGTAGCTTTTGGTGTTCAGTCAGTGTACAAAAAGAACAATAAGCTGTCAGGAATGTATTATGATTATTCACTGGCGGCCCCTCAGTTCATAAAGGATTTTAAAAGTGATAGCAAAACAGACCTTCTTATACTTGGAAACGGTACCGGTACTTACGCAAAACAATCCAAAATATATTATCCCAGTATAAAGACTGATGCTGTTGAGATTGACCCCCAAATTGTTGATTTATCAAAAAAGTATTTTGATTTAAAGGATGATGAAGCAACTATTTTTGAAACCGACGGCAGAACGTTTCTTTCGGATAAGAATTGCGGTATGTATGACGTAATCATGATTGATGCATATCATGATATAACAATTCCTTTCCATATGGCTACGCAAGAATTTTTCTCAAAAGTATCAGAGCATTTAAAGCCCGGGGGTGTAATTATTCTTAATATTAACATGAAGGCGAAAGGTGATAATCCTATAAACCAGTATTTAAGCCAGACTGTAAAGAGTGTTTTTGAGAAAGTTTATACTTGTGAATTGAAAACAAGTACCAATGAATTGCTGTTTGCATCCAATGATACAGATATGCTAAATAATTTTAATGAAAATATCAGCAATCTGAATACAGCCGACCCTTTAAAAACTGTTTTTCAATTTGTAAATGAAAATCTGGAGGAAGTTACTGATTCAAGTCATGTATTTACTGATGAGGTGGCACCAGTGGATATATTAGGCCAAAAGCTTTTAAATTCAATGGTTCAGGACGAAACTTCTGATTTGAAGGAAATGATTAATTTTAAAGAAAAGGGATTCAAAGGTTTGCTTGACATGCTCAGATAGATAATTCACCTTGACACACATTTATTTAAAATAATATAATATTATAGCGGAAGATAACCTTTCGTCCTGCATATGGACGAAAGGTTTTTTAATACATTTTCTCAAAATTATATAAATTTCAATTGAAAGGAGATTTTTTATGCAAAATGTAAGAACCAGATTTGCACCTAGTCCTACAGGCTATATGCATATAGGAAATTTAAGGACTGCATTGTATGAATATCTTATTGCAAGAAAATACAATGGTAAATTCATTTTAAGAATAGAAGATACCGACCAGGAACGTTTTGTTGAAGGAGCCGTTGACGTTATATACAAGACCCTCAAACTTGCCGGAATAAACCACGATGAAGGCCCTGATGTAGGCGGTAGTTATGGCCCTTATGTTCAAAGTGAAAGAAAGGGCATGTACCTTGATTATGCTAAAAAGCTTGTTGAACTTGGCGGTGCATACTATTGCTTCTGTACCAAGGAAAGACTTGCAGAATTGAAGGAAAAACAGGATGCCGAAGGTAACGGTCACAGATACGACCGCTGCTGTTTAAAGCTATCCAAAGAAGAAATTGAAGAAAATCTTAAAAACAATATACCTTATGTTATAAGACAAAAAATGCCGGATACAGGTACTACAAGCTTTGAAGATGCGGTTTACGGTACAATTACCGTTGACAACAGCGAACTTGATGATCAGATTCTTATTAAGACTGACGGACTTCCTACTTACAACTTTGCAAATGTTATTGATGACCATCAGATGGAAATTTCACATGTTGTCAGGGGTAACGAATACCTTTCTTCAACGCCTAAATACAACCTTCTGTATGAAGCTTTTGGATGGGACATTCCAACTTATGTGCATGTTCCTCTTATTCTCAAGGCTTCCGGACAAAAGCTCAGCAAGAGAGCCGGAGACCCATCCTTTGAGGATTTGGTATCAATGGGTTATCTGGTTGAAGCTATTGTGAACTATGTTGTATTGCTGGGTTGGAGCCCGAGCACAAATCAGGAGATTTACTCTTTAAAGGAACTTGAAGAAGTTTTTGAAATTTCGGGCATCAGTAAGGCTCCTGCAATTTTTGATATTAACAAGCTGACATGGATGAATGGTGAGTATATCAGAAAAATGCCTGTAGAGGAATTTCACAAGCTTGCTCTTCCCTTTTATGAGAAAGCAATAACCAATAAAAATATTGACACACTGAAACTCAGCAAACTCCTTCAAATAAGAACAGAGGTTTTAACAACTATTCCGGAAACCATTGATTTCCTTGACCAATTACCTGATTACGATGTTCAAATGTATGTTCATAAGAAGAGTAAAACAACCTTTGAAAACTCCCTGGAGAATTTAACTGCTGCCTATCCGATTCTGGAAGGTATAAGCGATTGGAATGCTGACAGTATTCACGAAAAGATTTTTACACACATAGAAGCTCTTGGAATTAAAAACAGCTTAATGCTTTGGCCTATAAGAACAGCTGTGTCCGGAAAGGCTGTTACTCCGGGCGGAGCTATTGAAATTGCTGATATAATCGGAAAAAATGAAACACTCAAAAGAATCAGTATTGGTATTGAAAAATTACAGGCAGCTTTGGGGACCAATGCATAAATAATATTAAGTGTAAAGGATTTGATAGTATGAAATATGTTGTGATTCTTGGTGACGGTATGGCCGATTATCCCATGCCTGAACTTGATAACAAGACACCTCTTCAATACGCAAAAAAGCCATCAATTGATATGCTGGCTTCAAAAGGTACTGTAGGACTTGTTCGTACTGTTCCCGAAGGTATTGCTCCCGGCAGCGATGCTGCTAACCTGTCGGTAATGGGCTACAATCCAAAAGTGTACTATACAGGTCGTTCACCCCTTGAGGCAATAAGCATGGGGTTAGAATTGTTACCTACTGATGTTGCACTCAGATGTAACCTTGTACACCTATCCGAAGAAGAATCTGAGTATTCCGAAAAAACAATGATCGATTACAGTTCTGATGAAATTTCCACAGCTGAATCTAAAGTTCTGATAGAGGCTGTAAATGATGCTCTTAAAACCGAGAACATAAATTTTCATCCCGGAATAAGCTACAGGCATTGCATGGTTTGGAGCAACGGCAGGACAGACCTTGGATGTACTCCTCCCCATGATATTTCAGAAAAAAAGATAACAGATTATCTTCCAAAGGAAGAGTCAGGGCTGTTACTTGATTTAATGAAAAAGAGTTATGAAATTCTAAAAGACCATCCCGTGAATCAGGCAAGAAAAGCACGTGGACTAAGAACTGCAAACTCTATATGGCTTTGGGGCGAAGGTAAAAAACCTGCTTTGTCTTCTTTCCAGGAAAAATACCACAAAACCGGAGCAATGATATCGGCTGTGGATTTACTTAAAGGTATCGGACTCTGTGCGGGACTTGATTCCATTGATGTTGAAGGTGTTACAGGTAATATTGATACAAATTTTATCGGTAAGGCTAATGCAGCTATTAAGGCCCTTGAAGGCGGCAAAGATTTTGTTTACGTACATGTTGAAGCACCTGACGAATGTGGTCACAGGCATGAAATTGAAAACAAGGTTAAGGCCATTGAGCTTTTGGATTCACAGATTGTAAAACCTATACTTGAAGGTATCAGTAAGTTTGATTACCGTGTATTGGTGCTTCCGGACCACCCGACTCCTCTTCGCTTACGTACTCATACGTCTGATCCGGTTCCATTTATTATTTACGACAGCACTAATGAAATTCAATCACCGGCTAAGAGCTACGATGAGTTTGAAGCTAAAAAATCAGGCGTATTCGTAGAGGATGGTTACAAGTTAATGGATTTGTTTATTAAAGGAAGTCTGTAATCGCAAAACTAATTTTTACCTTTACTCAGAGTATAAATTGTATCAATGGAAGCTTGGTTAAAGATATTTGCAGACGTTTGCCGTGCGAACATCTGCAAATATCTTGGATGCAAACATTGATATAATTTTATACAGGAGTACGGTGTTAAAACGAAAAATTTTTAGTTTTGCGACACTTCCTTATTTTTTTGCTTCCTATTTTCTATCGGTCTGGCGTTTCCAATTATTGTAATTATATTCGATTACAATGCAGCCATTGCCTGTGTCTTCCACAACACCATCTGTTTCCGGAAGTGAATCCTTGCTGTCAAATACGGTTATTTTATTTACCATAAGATCAATAATGTTTCTGGTAATTCCCTGTGTTTTTATTCTGGTAACAAAATTTTTAATCAGCTGTTCTTTATCCAGCTGCTTTGTTTCTTCTTCCTTTAGCTTCTCTACTTCCTGCCTTATTGTTGAAATACGGGTTTCAAGGTTTTGGTTCATTCTAAAAAACAGCTGTTCTGAAATTCTTCCTTCAAGCCTGTCATTATACAAAATATCCTGCTGCTTTTGTTTTTGAATTATCTGCTGTTCAAATCTTTTTATACTGTGCAAAAGCCGGTCCTTCTCTACAAATTCACTGTTATAATTTATATTCAGGTTATCAATCAATTCATTATTTGACAGGAGTTCCAGCAGTTCTTTCGTTACTATGTCAATAATACTCTCTTCTGTAACATAGTGGCTTGAGCATGCTTCACAACCTTTTTTGGAATAGGAGCTGCATATATAGCCCACCGGCCTATCTTTCCTGACCCGTACGTACATTGCTTTACCGCATTTACCGCAATAAACAAGATTACTGAGAAGGTGTGTTATATTGCGATTGTATCCCTGATTTGATCTCTTTTTAGCCCTTAATTTCTGAACCTCATCAAATTCTTCATTGGATATAATGGGCTCGTGTGTGTTGGTTGTAATTATCCATTTGTCAAAGGGCAATCTTCTGGTTTTTTTATTCTTAAAGCTAATTTTTTCGCTGACGCCCTGAACTGTATCACCAATATATACTCTGTTACATAAAATTCTCTGAACGGCAACCTGATTCCATGGCGTTATAGGTATATCAGAGTTTTTGGAGGACGGCGACGGATATCCTTTTTGGTTGAGCATATTTGCTATAGCAGCATAGCCGTGGCCTTTTCTGTACAAGTTAAATATTTCCTTTACAACAGGTGCATTTCTGCTGTCTATTACCAGCTTATTTTTTTCATTTACCGACTTCACATATCCGAATGGTGCGTTGCCTATGTACTCACCCTGTTCAATTTTAAATCTAAGATTGGCTCTTATTTTTTTCGATATGTCTCTAATGTATCGCTCGTTGTACCTTATATCATGGATATATCCGTGTATCCCTGTTACTTATGGCAAGTGGAATTTTTAGTCTTGTTTTGTGTCTTTTTACTTTTTTCATTGGCTTTATTGTTGAATACTTCTTCCGTAGTCACATATTTGCACTGATACCCTGTTATACGGGATAAAACATCTCCAACATTATTAAGTCTCTTTAATCTTTCTTCAGGAGTAATATCTGGTATAATTATTACTTTATCCGACATAAATACTCCTCCTTACTAAAAGTCTATTTTGCATGGTCTGTCCCGTATACATTTTTCAACGTTTTAATAAGAGCTCTTTTAGCATAGAATTTTAATACATATTATTTAAATGGAGTATTTAAATTGGTAAAAACCTGCATATATCTCAGAAAATCAAGAGAAGACGAGAGAATGGAAAAGGAACTTGGAAAAGGTGAAACACTTTCAAAGCATAGGAAAGCTTTGTTGAGTTTTGCCAAAAAGAAAGACCTTTGTATTGTAAATATTTATGAGGAGCTCGTTACGGGTGAAAGTCTTCTTTACAGACCTGCTATGCTTGAGCTTCTAAAGGACGTTGAAGCCGGAGTGTACGATGCTGTCCTGGTAATGGATCTGCAAAGGCTTGGTCGCGGAGATATGGAAGAACAGGGGATTATTCTTAAAGCCTTTAAAAATACAAATACAAAAATTATAACACCCGATAAGGAATACGATCTTTCCAATGAGTTTGACGAAGAGTATAGTGAGTTTGAGGCATTTATGAGCCGCAAGGAATATAAAATGATTAACAAGCGTCTTCAGCGGGGAATTTTACACTCCGTAAACAGTGGTAATTACAATTCTCCCTATCCACCTTTCGGTTACATTATAAAACAGGAAAAATTGGGACGTACTTTGGAATCTCATCCCCAGCAGTCTGAAATTTTAAAGTGTATATACGACTGGTATGTAAATGAATCAGTAGGCAGTGAAATTATTGCACAAAGGCTTAACAGTATGGGATTGAAGACAAATAAAAATAATAACTGGACCTGCCAAGCGGTAACGGGTATTTTGAAAAATCCTGTTTATACGGGAAAAATAGCTTGGAGAAAAACAACAAGCAATCGTCTGCCCAAAAAAATAAGCAAAAAGACCCAACCAAGGCAGGATTGGATTATTGCAGAAGGAAAACATCCTGCACTGATTTCAGAAAGTATTTATCAACAGGCACAAAGTATTATGAAAAATAACAGTAAAACTCACACAAAACAATCATCCGGTCTTCAAAATACTTTAGCAGGAATAATTGTTTGCGGAGTTTGTGGAGCTAAAATGCGGTATAGGCCCTATCTCAATTCAGAACCCCATCTTGTATGTATTAACAAATGCGGTAATAAAAGCAGTAAGTTTGATTATATAGAGGACTGTGTACTGTCAATCCTTAATGAATATCTGAATGATTATACTTTTGAATTATCAGGAGAACTACAAAAGAAAAACAGCAGTGAGGCTGCTTTAAAGAATAGTTCACTTATGCTTGAAAAGCAGCTGAAAGAAGCACATTTGCAAAAAGAAAATGTTTATAATCTTTTAGAAAAAGGTGTTTATTCCATAGAAGATTTTAATCAAAGACTGGTTACGATAAATGGAAAAATATCCGAACTGCAGCAATCTATTTGCAATACACAAAAGTTATATAAAAAAACGCTGGCACAAATGCCTGATAAAACAGAGTTCAGCGGAATTACAAAAATTGTAAAGTTTTATAAAAATTTAAAAAATCCGGAAGATAAAAATATTTTACTTAAAAGTGTTTTAGATAAAGTTGAATATGTCAAAGGTAAGGATTGCAGAAATGATAATTTTACGCTGAGGATATATCCACTTATTTAGGCTAATTATTTTTGAACTTACCAATAAGCATAACAACCGAAAAAACATTTTGAATCGGCTGCTATGCTTACTTCTTCTTTATTATCTGAAAACTACTATGACCTCAAAAACTTCATCAGGGCCTATTGTGTCACTTGCCGCAAATAACTTTCTATTATTATCTTTCTGATAACTCACAAACTTTCCGTTGTGTGCCCTTATTGCAACTTTGTTCATACCAAGACAAATGAAATCAAATGTTTCGTTATTAGTTATGCTTTCCTTGTTGGACTTAATTCTTAGCAGTCCATCATCGGCAATACTGAGTAAATCTCTTGTATGTGTTTGTATGTATGCACCGCTCAATGCTGCCGGCACCGTAAATATAATATCATGCCTTGTTTCATCATACATACCGGATGTTAATAAAGCATCATTATCCTCGATACATAAGTATTCACCATTACTTGCTTTAACAGCTACCCTTGCTCCCATAAAAGACATAAATTGTTCCTCCCTTAAAAAACTATAAATTTTGTATAATTATAGCAAATTTTAAAAGTTTTATCAATTAGTCGTTTTTATGGGGATTGTAATGAATACTGTAGTTCCTTTGCCTTCTTCCGACTCAATAGATATAGAACCTCTAAATTGACTTTTAACGGCAATATTTGCAAAATACAGTCCGAGACCTGAGCCTTCCTTCCCTTTAGTTGTAACCATTTCATTAAATATCCTGTTTTTAACCTCCAACGGAATACCTTTCCCGAAGTCCTGTATTGTAAATACTACTCCCTGAGGCTTTCTGTCGGCCTGCAAATTAATAATACCGCCCTCACTGTATGCCTGTGTCGCATTTATTACTGCATTACCTAGAATTTGTGTTAATGAAGAAAGGTCTCCTTCTATAAAAGTATCCTCATTAACATTTAATACACTATTCAAGCTACAATTTGACTTTTTAAGCTCAAAATCCAGTAGAATAGAAATCTTGCTAAACAATTCTCTCACTGTAAACCTTTTATTTTGACTGCCGATCATACTTGCAGCCTGCTCTTTAACTGCTGTTATAATGTCTGACATATATACAAGGTAATTTTTTATTGAGTCCTCCCACTTTTTCATGTCTGCTACAATGTCCAAAAATTCGGAATATTCACCACTTTCATTATGCATTTCTGAAATAAAACCTTCTATCTTGCGAGTATGGTTTTTCAATGCCAGAATACCGCCCGAAGATGACATTAGCGGTGATTTCATATTATGGGAAATACCACCTATTAGATTATGCAAAGACATAAGCCTTGCCTTTTCAATCATTTGCTTTGTGTTCTCTTCCATGAGCTTTATAACCTGCATATGTTCTGTCATGTCATGGAATAAAATGAGTATCGCAATATATTGCTCATGGGCATATACATGTATAATTTCTATTTCAAAGTACCGTTGGACATTATTTATTATAAATTCCTGCTCGGTTCTGATATTTAGGTGCGTTGCCTCACTCTTTGTTTTGGATATATGATTTTTTAGGTTCTCAAATTTGTCATCTCTCATGACCTTATTAAAGTCACTTTCATTTTTGTTTATCAATGAACAGAACTCTGTTTTAAAGTTATTATTCATTTCCAGTATGTTATTTTTATAGTCTATAACCACAAATGAATCACTTATGTAATCTACAATGCTCCTAATTGCAATGGGAAGTGTATCAAGAAACTTATATTTCCTTATTGCTACCGATAAGCATACGGTTGTAAAGCAGTAGCTTAATGTATGTATACTATCCGGTAATGAAATAGGCAGATTTGAAAAATAATTGAGATATACCACAAAGTCTACTGCTATCGGCATAACTATGCCCAAAACTACAAGCAGAATCTGCCTTGTAAGACAGTTTGTATATTTCAGGCTGTAATAAATAAGATATACAACCGCAAAGGTTGCATAAATCAACTGCCATGTACAATGAATATAATAGTAATTTCCGAACACAAATGTCTTTACATCTGACGAAATTTCTTTTATAAAAAGCTTATGAAAACTATTGGTCACCAGCATAAGTGTACTTGTGACGGGGGGTATACAAACTATAATATAAGTTGTTATAGAGCTGATTTTGTTTTTAACCAGATGAATACAAAGCATTATTAGTGTTGCAGGAAGAAAGAATACACAAACTGAACCCACAAAGTAAATATAGTATATCCTATGTCCCGTAATGCTATCTACAATAATATTTGCCAGTCCCTGTACCGTCCACAAAAAGAGTATTAAAATATTCACGGCACAGATACGATGCAGCTGCCTTGAATGTTTTATACTTTTTATTCTGAATAGGAGAAATAAATGTACTCCTGCAGAAAATAAATAAATTATAATTTTTATTAATGTTTCCAGCATAAAAGCATACCTCTATTTTTTTACCAGATTAGGGGTATCGCCAAAATTAGCTTTGTAGCAAAGTAGATAGTCCGTTGTGACTCTGAATAG
>JAEZIU010000120.1 GCA_023436485.1 Bacillota bacterium
CAATATATCTGTGTTGTAAAGTATTTTTAAAAGTAGAAACAGGCGGGGGAAAGAGTTGAGAAGAGAAGCTAATGTTCAAACAAATGTCTCTAAAAAGGGACCCCCGTCTTTTTGATTTTCTTAGAAAATACTAATTATGAATTTTTCTTTATCAATAGTTCTAAATATTAAAATTTAAAATAATGATTATTAGAGAAACATGTTATAAAAGTCTTAACAGAGATTTCTCATAAAAATAATTCGACAATTGAAAGGGGTTATAAATTTGAAATACGGTTTTTTTGATGATTCAAATAGAGAATATGTCATCACAACACCTAAAACACCTTATCCTTGGATAAATTATCTCGGAACACAGGATTTCTTTTCTTTGATATCAAATACTGCAGGTGGCTATTGCTTCTATAAGGATGCACGCTTGCGCAGAATAACCCGTTACAGATATAACAATGTCCCAATAGATATGGGAGGAAGATACTTCTATATAAACGATAACGGTGCTCTTTGGTCACCGGGATGGTCTCCTGTTAAGGCTGATTTAGATTCATATGAGTGCAGACACGGCTTGGGATACACCAAGATAACCGGAAGCAAAAATGGTATCAGCACAGAAGTGTTATATTTCGTACCGTTAAAATTTAATGGTGAAATTCACCGTGTAAGAGTTAAGAATACAACAGCTGATAATAAAAGTGTAAAGTTATTCTCATGTATCGAATTCTGTTTATGGAATGCATATGATGATATGACAAATTATCAAAGAAATTTAAGTACAGGAGAAGTTGAAGTTGAGAACTCAGTAATTTATCATAAAACAGAATACAAGGAAAGAAGAAATCACTATTCTTTTTATTCTGTTAATGCGGAATTAACAGGATTCGACACTGATAGAGATCAGTTCGTTGGTTTATACAATGGATTTGACGCTCCTCAAGTTCCTGTTAGCGGAGAACCTAAGAATACAATGGCCGACGGATGGGGCCCTATGGCTTCACATTGCATTACTGTTGATTTAAAAGCAGGTGAAGAAAAGGAATTTGACTTCATTCTGGGTTATGTTGAGAACGATGTTAATGACAAATGGGAAAGTAAAGGCGTTATAAATAAAAAGAAAGCATATAAAATGATAGAAGAAAAGGGTAATCCCGCAGGAGTTCAGGCAGCTTTTGAAGAACTCCAGAATTATTGGAGCCAGCTGTTTACACAGTACAATCTGGAGCATCAAGATGAAAAACTCTCCAGAATGGTAAACATATGGAACCAGTATCAATGTATGGTTACTTTTAATATGTCAAGAAGTGCTTCATATTTTGAAACAGGTATCGGTAGAGGGATGGGTTTCAGAGACTCAAACCAAGATATTTTGGGATTCGTTCATCAGATACCTGACAGAGCAAGGGAGAGAATACTTGACATCGCTGCAACTCAGTTGGAAAATGGTGGTGCATATCACCAGTACCAGCCTCTAACAAAGAAGGGCAACAACGAAATTGGAGGAAACTTCAATGATGACCCGTTGTGGCTGATTGCATCTGTTGCTGCTTATATTAAAGAAACAGGGGATATGGACATATTAAAGGAAGATGTTCCTTTTGACAATGATGATAAGAAAGCTGCTTCGCTTTTTGAACATATAAGAAGATCTTTCTTCCATGTTGTGAATAATCTTGGACCTCATGGATTACCTCTTATAGGAAGGGCAGACTGGAATGACTGCTTAAACCTCAACTGTTTCTCAGAGACTCCTGACGAATCATTCCAGACAACTACAAGTAAAGACGGAAAAGTGGCAGAGTCTGTTTTGATAGCCGGAATGTTTGTATACTACGGGCCAGAGTATGTAAAGCTTTGCAAGCTTAATGGACTTGACGATGAAGCTGCCAAGGCTCAGGTTGAGATAGATAGAATGATAAAAACTGTTAAGGAGTATGGTTGGGACGGAGAATGGTTTATTCGTGCTTACGATGATAACAGTGAAAAAATTGGCAGTAATGAAAATGAAGAAGGTAAGATTTTCATAGAATCCCAGGGTTTCTGTTCTATGGCGGAAATAGGACTGGAAGACGGTTATGTGGAGAAAGCTTTGGATGCTGCAAGAAAGTATTTGGATACTCCATACGGACTTGTACTACAGAATCCTGCATTCACAAAATACTATGTAAACATGGGTGAGATATCTACATATCCTGCAGGATATAAAGAGAATGCCGGCATATTCTGTCACAACAACCCATGGATAATTGCAGGTGAAACAGCTATAGGCAGAGGCGACAGAGCTTTTGAGTACTATTCAAAAATTGCTCCTGCATATACTGAAGAGATAAGTGATGTTCACAAAACAGAGCCTTATGTTTATTCTCAGATGATTGCAGGTAAGGATGCCAAGAGACCGGGAGAAGCAAAGAATTCATGGCTTACCGGTACTGCAGCATGGAACTTTATAGTTATTTCTCAAAATATACTCGGTATAAAGCCTGATTACTCAGGGTTGATGGTAGATCCATGTATACCGACAAGTTGGGAAGGATATAAAGTAACAAGAAAATTCAGAAATGCGATTTTTGAAATTGCTATCAGCAATCCTGAACACGTTTCAAAGGGAGTTAAGAAGCTTGTTGTAGACGGTAAGGAAATTAGTGGTAATATAATTCCTGTATTTAATGATGGAAAGACACATCAAGTTGAAGTTGTGATGGGATAATTACAGTAACTTAAAATAGATTCCTCAATATGCACACAAAGCAGCCTTCTATTGTACAGGCTATACAATAGAAGGCTGCTTTGTTGTTTATAAATAAAAATAAATTTACAATGGAAGTTTAACTATAAATTCTGTTCCCTTACCTGGCTCGCTGATAATATGAATATCACCGCTATATAGATTAACTATATGCTTTACAATAGATAGCCCAAGTCCGGTACCGCCCATATTCCTTGAACGCCCTTTATCTACTCTGTAAAATCTTTCGAAAATTCTTGAGTGATGTTTTTCAGGTATTCCAATACCTGTATCCTTTACAGAGATAACGGTATTTCCATTATCTTTTTCAGCTTTAATAAATATATTTCCATTTTCAACATTATACTTAATAGCGTTATCAATTAGATTAATAAGCATCTGCTTAATCCTGTTTCTACTGGCTACAACCTTAATTGGGGAAGGGTCGGTAGAAACCTCAAGAACAATATTTTTTTTGTCAGCAGAAGATTTTAAAATAAGAACAACTTCATCAATTATCTGGCTAAGGTCTACTTCCATTACACTGTTATCTTTACGCATAGCCTCTATTTCCGATAGTTGTAAAATATCGGAAATGAGGGTATAGAGTCTTTCGGCTTCAATATCAATAATGTCAAGGAATTTTACAGCTACTGCAGTATCCTCAATAGCACCGTTTTTTAGAGTTTCTACAAATCCTCTTATTGAGGTGAGGGGAGTTTTTAGCTCATGGGTAACATTTGATACAAACTCGGTACGTATTTGTTCCAATTTTCTTACGGATGTTATGTCATTTAGTGTAATTACTGCTCCTGCTGTTTGGTGTTTGCCATCTGATGACTTGATAGTGTTGGTATAAATTCTGTAGATCTTATCAATTCCCAGTGAAGGAGAGAACAATACTATTTCGTCATTCAAAGAAGAATCGTTTTTAATTGTTTCCCTTAACAGAGAATTAACTTTGGAATTTCTTGTAATATCTATTAAATTTTTACCAATTATTCCTGGCCCGTACTGGACATCAAATATATCACAGGCTGTAGTGTTTACAATTATAATTTTTGAGTTGTTATCAATAGCAATTATACCGTTCCTCATACTATTTATAACGGTATCTACTTTAACATTTTTGTCCATTATGCCGCTAAGAGTATCATCAAGTTTATCGGCCATTTCGTTAAAGGTTAAAGCAAGCTGACCAATTTCGTCCTTATAATTAACATCAACTCTCTTTTTGTAGTTACCTCCGGCTATTTCCTTAGAGGTATTAATTAGGTGGTGAATTGGTTTGGTAATAAAACTGGATAACTTAAATGAAATAAGTAATGTAAGAAGCAAGCCTGCCAGAATTCCAAGCAAGGTATAATATAAAAATGCTTTATTTATAGCATTAAGCTGATACAAAGGCACAGAAACTCTTACAATTATTCGATGCTCATTTATAGGCATAGCTACGTACAAATAAGACATTTGCATCGTACTACTAAATCGTTGATCTCTTCCTGTCTGTCCTTGGATAGCTTCTTGAATTTCTTTTCTGTCTAAATGGTTTTCCATTGTATAAATATTTGAGTCGGAGTCACCAAGTACTTTTCCCTGAAAGTCTATGATTGTTATTCTGGTTGCCAAAGGGAAACTTTTATCTTTATCTGATCCGGAATTAAGAAGATTTGCATAATCTTTTACAAACTGGTTAAAGTCTAGTCTGCTTTTAACAGATATCTCTTCTGCTATGTCACTCCTTAATAAAACAGCGATACTTTCAATATTGTTTTGAACTTCCAGCTTGTAGAAATATCTGGCCATTGCAGAAGTGAAAATTCCGGCAATAGTAATACCAATTATTACAAGCATAACAGAGTACTGAATTATTCTTTTTTTCATTTACTTCAGGGCACCCCCATTAGCGATAAAGTATTATATCTATTTGGCTGAATCAGGGTTTTTATCAGTAAAACGATAACCTATGCCGCGAACGGTCTCAATGTATGTAGGGTTTTCGTCATTATCTTCAATTTTCTGTCTTAAATATCTTATATGAACGTCAACCGTTCTAGTTTCCCCGTAGTAGTCAAACCCCCATATTTTATCCAAAAGATGTTCTCTGGACAAGACCTTACCCTTGTTAAGAATAAGCATTTTAAGAAGTTCAAATTCTTTTAGCGGCATCTCCAACTGCTTACTACCCTTGTATACTTCTCTTCTGGTGCAGTCAATAGTAATCTCACCGTGGGACAGGACTTCAATCTTCGGCTCTGTAGTTGTGTTTACTCTTCTGAACAAAGCTTTAACCCTGGCAACAAGTTCTCTTACACTGAAAGGCTTTGTAATATAGTCATCAGCCCCAAGTTCCAGTCCCAATACTTTATCAAACTCCTCACTTTTCGCTGTTAACATAATTATCGGAATAGTCTTTGTATTGGAGTTTTGCTTCAGGTTTCTGCACACTTCTAGCCCGTCTATACCGGGTAGCATTATATCAAGAATAAATAAATCCGGTATGTTTTCCGAACTATAAGCCAACAAATCCTCACCATTATCAAAAACATTAACCTTAAAGCCATTGGCTTCAAGGTTATATTTTATCAACTGTTGAATATGAATTTCATCTTCTACCACAAAAATTACCTGCTTAGACATTCTGTCACCCCATAAAATCTAAATTTACTCATTTTTCCGGGCTAAATGATCATGGGAACCCGTTACATTGAAAACAACCCATTCTGCTATGTTGGTAGCGTGGTCTCCAATTCTTTCCAGGTACTTTACTATAAACATATAATCAGTAGCCTGCTCTACAGTTTCAGGGTTGTTCTTCATTATATTAATTAATTCAAGAACAATTTTCGAAAATAAATTATCTACTTCATCATCGCTGCCACAAACCTCTTTAGCAAGAGCAATGTCCTGCTTTACGTAGGAATCAATTGACTTTGTAACCATCTTTTTTGCCAAATCAGCCATAAGTGGTATATCAATCAGTGGCTTAACTTGCTTTAAATCAGCCATTCTGATTGTCAATTCGGCAATATCTGCCGCATGATCGGCGATTCGCTCCATGTCGGTTATTATTTTAAGAGCTGTGCTTATTGTGCGAAGATCCTTTGCCAGCGGCTGCTGCCTTGCAATTAGATTTATACATATTTTTTCTATTTTGCTTTCCATATCATCAATGGTATCATCGCTTTCAAATACCTGTTTAGCAAGGCTTACATCTTGCTTCTTGAAAGCGATTACCGAATTTTCAATAGATTCCTCAACCATTGCTGACATTTTTACCATAAGACCGTGCAACTGTTCCAGTTCTTTGTCAAATGAATTTCTTACCATTAATAATCACCTCTTAACCAAATCTTCCTGTTATATAGTCTTCTGTTCTCTTATCTCTGGGATTGCTGAATAACTGGTTTGTATTGCCGAATTCAACTACCTCCCCGTGGAGGAAAAATGCAGTTAAATCAGATATCCTCGCTGCCTGCTGCATATTATGTGTAACTATTACAATAGTATAATTCCGTTTTAATTCTTCAATTAAATCCTCTATTTTAAGGGTTGAAATCGGGTCAAGAGCTGATGTAGGTTCATCCATCAAAACAACTTCAGGTTCTACAGCTAAAACTCTTGCTATGCAAAGACGCTGCTGTTGACCACCTGATAAACCCAGCGCATTCTGCTTTAATCTGTCCTTAATCTCGTCCCAAAGAGCACTGTTTCTAAGACTTTTTTCAACTATATCATCCAGTTTGGATTTGGATTTTATCCCATGAATACGCGGCCCGTAAGCAATATTGTCATAAATGGACATTGGAAACGGATTAGGTTTTTGGAATACCATTCCAATATTTTTTCTTAACTCAACTATATCATATTCCTTATAAACATTCAAACCGTCAAAATAGACATCACCGGTAATTCTGACAGATGCTACCAGATCATTCATTCTGTTTAAAGTTTTCAAGAAAGTAGATTTACCGCAGCCGGAAGGGCCAATAAAGGCAGTAACCTTGTTGCTGGGAATTTCCAATGAAACATTCTTTAACGCCTGCATATCTCCATAGTAAAGATTTAAATCCTTAGTAACAATTCTATATTCGTTAGTCATGTTATCATTCCTTATACAAAAAATATTATTACTGGTACAGATTAATAATATCAATATATTTTTAATGCAGGTTTAATTCCGTGTTAATTCGATG
>JAEZIU010000178.1 GCA_023436485.1 Bacillota bacterium
TTAAAATTCCCCGGCCATCATAATATTTTTCCTTACGGGAATACAAAACTCATCACTCTTTCTTTTAATAATCAAAAAAATTATATCATATTGCTTAAAAATAGCCAAATTCAATTATCCTTGAAACGGACATATTTATGTTCATGTACAAGGAGGTGGTCATGAAAAAATGGCAAGCTTGTATTATAGCTTCAAATTCCTTGCTTATATTAAGTATATGTAAAGAATTTGATAAAGTACATTTTTTCTTGGAAATAATCCTCACCATAAGGTTGTAAACATTTTTTTAGGAATGGAATTGTGCTATAATTCAAATATATTTTTGTAAGAAAATAGGTATTGATGTCTCTTGGAGGGTAATAAATGGAAACAAATACTCAAAATCAATTCGATATTGTAATAGTTGGGGCGGGCGCTGTGGGGTGTGCAATAGCAAGAGAGCTTTCCAGATACCAACTGAAAATTGCGGTTTTTGAAAAGGAAAGCGATGTGGCAGCCGGAACCAGCGGCAGAAACAGTGCTGTCGTACATGCAGGTTTTAACAACAAGCCCGGCAGTCTTATGGCAAAGTTCTGCGTGGAAGGAAATGAAGGATTTGAAAGCTTGTGCAAAGAGCTGGATGTCCCATATAAAAAAACAGGAAAGCTAATAGTTGCTTTCGATGAAAGCGACTTTGCAGGAATAGACAAGTTAATTGAAAACGGTAAAAAGAACGGCGTAAAAGGTCTTGAATTTGTAGGCGAAGATGTTGTTAAAAAGCTGGAACCCCATGTTGGAGGGGTAGGAGCAATGCTGTCCCCAAATACAGCCATAACCAACCCTTTTTTGTATACGGTTGCTCTTGCTGAAAACGCTATACAAAACGGTGCCAAGTTCTTTTTGGAAACCGAAGTAAAGGGAATTTCAAAACGAGATGACCTTTTCCGCATAAAGGCCGGAGAATCGTATTACTACAGCAGATACGTCATTAATAGTGCAGGACTCTATTCAGACAGGGTTGCATCAATGGCAGGAGAAACAGGCTACAAGATTTATCCCTGTCGCGGAGAATACTTTATATTGGATAAACGTACAAGCCAATATTTGAATATGCCTGTTTATCCTGTTCCAAGGCCCGGAATCGGAGGACTTGGTGTCCACTTGACACCTACAATGGAAGGAAATATACTTATTGGCCCAAGTGCAGAGTATATTAAAACAAAAAATGACTACAGTGCTACAAAGACTGTAATGGACAAGCTTTTCAAAGAAGCAAAGGAACTGCTTCCTCCCCTGAGCATGAAACATATTATACGAAGTTACACCGGTATTCGGTCAAAAATAGTAGGGCCTAAAACCGGTGGCTTTGGTGATTTCGTTATAGAGGAATCAAAAGTAGTACCGGGCCTTATAAACCTTATAGGTATTGAATCTCCGGGACTTACATCATCAGCTCCAATCAGCCGTATGGTTAGAGATATTATTGCAAATAAAGAGGATTTGATATCTAAAAAGGACTTTGTAGCCGAAAGAAAGGGAATTGTTCAGTTCAGGGAATTACCTCCGGAACAAAAGCAAGCATTAATTAAAGAATGTCCTGAGTATGGAGAGATAGTCTGCAGATGCGAGGGTATCACCAAAAAGGAAATACTGGATGCAGTAAATAATCCCCTTGGAGTTACAACTCTCGCAGGAATAAAATACAGGGCAAGAGCAATGATGGGAAGATGTCAGGGCGGTTACTGCCTGACCAGAATTGTTGATATATTAAAAAATGAAAAAGGATTAAATCCTGAAGAAATAACTTTAAGAGGTAAAAATTCAAAACTGTTTACCGGACAGGTAAAGTAAAAAATTATAGGTGAGGCGTATGATAATAAATAAAGATTTAGTTATAGTTGGTGCGGGACCGGCAGGCCTGGCTGCGGCTATAGAAGCTAAAAAGAACGGGATAGAAGATATTCTGGTGGTTGAAAGAGAACCTATCGCCGGAGGTATACTAAACCAATGTATTCATGACGGCTTTGGTATTGTAAAATTCAATGAAGCCCTAACCGGCCCGGAATATGCCAAAAAATATATAAACGAGGCCGAAAAGCTGAAAATAGAAATAGCCACAAATACCATGGTTCAGGATATTAGCAGCAACAGAGAAGTTACCACAATAAGCCCGGATGGAATAAAAACCTACAAGGCAGGAACTGTGATACTGGCAATGGGCTGCAGGGAGAGAACAAGGGGTGCAATATGCATACCGGGAACTCGCCCCGCAGGTGTTTTTACAGCAGGAGTAGCCCAAAATTTGGTTAATATCAGAAATATAATGGTAGGAAAAAAAGTAGTAATACTTGGCTCAGGAGATATAGGCCTTATAATGGCAAGAAGGTTGACCTTGGAAGGTGCTGAAGTTTTGGCCGTTGTAGAAAAACTTCCTTATTCCAGTGGGCTGCAAAGAAATATAACCCAGTGCCTTGAGGATTTCGGAATACCACTTTTGTTGAGCCATACTGTAACAAATATAGAGGGCCATGAGCGGGTTAGAGGAGTAACTGTAGCAAAAGTCAATGAAAAGGGAGATCCTATACGCGGGACATCCATAAAATTTGACTGTGATACATTAATTTTATCAGTTGGCTTGATACCTGAAAATGAGGTTGCTCTGAACGCCGGAATTATTCTGGATAATGTTACGGGCGGTGCGTCTGTGGATGAAAACCTTCAAACAAATATACCCGGAATTTTTGCATGTGGTAATGTTCTACAGGTACATGATCTGGTTGATTACGTTTCTGCGGAAGGCGAACTTGCTGCTAAAAGTGCAGTTTCCTATATAAGAAATAGTAAGCCCGTAGAATCAGCGGTTACGGTTAAAGCCGGAAACGGTATCAGATATGTGCTTCCCCAGACCATTTCCGCAGACAAGGATATAACTTTTTCTATGAGGGTTAATAATCCTTCAAAAAGAAAAACAATAGTTTTTAAAGACGGGGAAAAACAATTAAAGAAAAAATTCTTTATGGCTTTAAATCCTGCCGAAATGGTAAGGATTGAACTGAAATCCAATGAACTCAAGGATATAAGCGGTCTGGAGGTATGCATAGATGAATAAGAGCCGGGAGATAGTTTGTATAGTTTGTCCAAACGGGTGCAGAATGAATGTTGCCTACGATGAAAATAACAAAGTAACACTTGTAGAAAATGCTTCATGTAAAAAAGGTGAGGAATACGCTGTAAACGAAATCCAATGCCCAAAAAGAAGCATTACATCAACTGTGGGTGTAATAAACGGCGTTTTGCCTTTGGTAAGTGTCAGAACAGACAAACCTATTCCAAAAGAAAAGATAGCCGCGGCTTTGGATGAAATAAAAAAAATCCGACTTGAAGCCCCGGTAACCTTTCATCAGATAATTATAAATGACCTTTTAGAAACGGGAGCAAAGCTCGTAACTACCAAGGAGGTTACAGAAGCAAGAAAATCGTAAACCGGAGGTTATAATGGAACAGGAAAAAGTCAATTGCCTTAAATGTAAACATTACTTTATTACTTATGATGTCAGGATGCCTTACGGCTGTAAACTTTTTGGTTTTAAAGGCAGACAGATGCCTTCTGTTCCCGTTCGCCAGTCATCGGGGAACAATTGTCAGGGCTATGATGTAAAAGACAAACAAAATAGGCTTTGAAATAAGAGTAAAATTTGTGAAAAAGTTTAGTACAGATTACCTCTATCTTATTGACAATGATTATCATTTTCTGTTAATATATTATTGAGAATAGTTATCAAAAAGGTGGCGGTTAATTTGACATTAGACAAGGTTAACAGAGGCGATACCATTGAAATTGTCAGTATAGAAGATAAGGATATCCGTGCCCAAGCGATACGCCTTTGTATATACGAAGGCTCCAAATTGAAGTGTTCTGAAAAACTGCCGGCAGGACCGATAATATTGCAGAACAGACTTCAGGAAGTTGCTATCAGCAGAAAGCTTGCAGAACATATAATCATTGAAAAAGTGAGCTAACTAACCGAAATTATTGGTACGCCTGGGGGATATTATGGAAAACACTATTACTAAAAAAGATTTAAAGCATCTGGTTCTTGTGGGAAACCCGAATGTAGGGAAATCGGTATTTTTCAACGCACTTACAGGAATGTATGTTGATGTATCGAACTTTCCCGGTACTACGGTAGATATAAGCACCGGGCGTTACGGAGATTATATAGTAGAGGATACACCCGGAATATATGGTGTATCCTCGTTTAATGATGAGGAAAGAGTTGCCAGGGATGTAATAATAAATGGAGACCTGGTGTTGAACGTAATTGATGCTGTTCATATGCAAAGAGACATCTTTTTGACTCAGCAGCTAATAGACATGGGAAAGAAAGTAATAGTTGCCGTGAATCTTATTGATGAAGCCACTAAAAACGGCATTAAGGTAGATACCGCAGAGCTGTCAAGACAATTAGGAGTGGAAGTCGTTGCAACTTCTGCACTCAAAGGTATTGGCATGAATGAAATTAAGCAAAAGATAGCCAATGCAAGGGTTGGTATAAAAACGGAAGGTGTTCAGGAGCTTATCAACAGCTATGACCTCAACGAAATAAGCGAAGCAGAAGCTTTGATGCTTTTGGAGGAGGATGAAGTACTTTCTGAAAGAAAGGGCCTCCCGACTGCCGGAAAACGGGAGGAGATTTATAAAAGTAGACGGCAAAGAGTAGATAAAATCGTGGAAAGTGTTCTTTCTGATTCATATAACGGAACAAGTTTAGGAACTACCATGGGAAGACTTCTGTTGAAGCCTATCACAGGTATACCCATGCTTCTTGCAATAATGGCAGGTATGTTCTGGTTTATAGGAGTTTTTGTAGCACAGACAGTTGTTGATTTTACAGAAGGAACAGTAATGGAAGGTTTTTATAAACCTTTTATAGAGTCAATCCTTAGTTTTATCCCTAAAAATTCATTTATCGGAAGTTTATTAATAGGTGACTATGGCCTGCTTACAATGACAGTAATTTACATTTTAGGGTTGTTGCTGCCTTTGACTATAGGATTTTATATGCTAATGTCAATTCTTGAGGACTCAGGTTTTCTGCCCAGAATTGCAGTGCTTTCTGACAAAACCCTATCCAAGGTTGGCCTTAATGGAAGGGCAATAATACCGCTTATACTGGGCTTCGGCTGTATAACTATGGCTACAATGACAACCCGCCTTTTAGGCTCAAGAAGAGAACGTGTAATTGCCACATTTTTATTAGGACTGACAATTCCGTGCTCTGCGCAGTTTGGTGTAATTATAGGATTGCTTACACCTTTAGGAATGAAATATATAATAGCGTATACCTCGTTATTGATTTTAATATTCGGCATTTCAGGAGTTCTAATGAACAAGATCCTGCCGGGAGAATCTACGCAGTTATTTATAGACTTACCGCAAATAAGGATGCCTCAGTTTAAAAATGTTATGAAAAAGACATTTGTAAAGGCAAAAGCATTTTTGTTTGAGGCAACACCCATATTTGCCTTTGGAGCGGTCTTAATAACGGTATTGCAGTACACAGGTCTGCTGGGAAAGATAGAAAATGCCATATCCCCTTTGACGGTTCAATGGCTTAAACTGCCGGAGCAGGCATCTGTAGTATTTATAATGGGAATTATCAGAAGAGACTTTGGAGCAGCAGGACTAAGTCATATGGTACTGACAAATCCGCAAATGTTGGTGGCACTTATCACAATTACCCTATTTGTACCATGTGTAGCCTCGATTATTATGATATTTAAGGAGAGGTCAAAGTTGGAGGCAACTGCAATCTGGCTTGGCAGCTTTGCTATAGCGTTTTTGGTAGGAGGAGTTCTGGCTCACATTATAGTCTGACAAGGAGGCTGGTAATATGTTAGTAGAATGCAGCCAGTGCAAATATCAGTTTGAATATAATCCGGATAAAAAAGCAAATACAAAATGCCCAAGATGTGGTAAAATATTTATAGAAAAGCGGGGATGCGAAAACTGTAAAGGATGTTCATTGTGGAAAACCTGCAAAAATAGTTGAAGGAGGGCAACCTTTTGAATCCTGGCGACAACGGCTTTTTAAAAGAAAAATTAAAGGAATGCGGATATAAATTTACGGGGCAAAGAGCAGCGATCCTTGACACATTGGTTCAGTGTTCCGGACAACATGTAAGTACTGAGGAGCTGTTCAATATGGTTAAAGCCAAGCATCCTGAAATTGGCCTTGCAACAGTGTACAGAACTATGGTTTTGTTGGATAAGCTCAATCTTGTTCATAAGCTGGATTTTGATGACGGTTTCAGCAGGTATGAATTAGTCAAACCCAATGAGGATCACAGACATCATCATCTTATTTGTAGTTCCTGCGGGTGTGTTACGGAAGTTGAGGAGGACTTGCTGGATAATCTGGAAGAAGAGATTCTCAAAAAGAACGGGTTTATGGTAAAAGACCACAGAGTACAATTTTATGGATTATGTAAAAAGTGCAGGGAATAAATTATATAACTATATTTAAAGAAGGCATAGTGGAAAAATAAACAAAATTATTTATCTGCTGTGCCTTTAAATTTATCCAAATTTATATAGTTTATATTATTAGTCGGTGTATAATTAAGTTTAAATTTACAATAAATGGAGGAAAAATAATGAAAAAAATTACAAGACTAATCAGCTTAATGCTGATAATTTTGATGCTGGGAGGAACAGCTGCGTATGCTGCCCAAGGAAACAACCAAACGGTTTCAGGGGATATATACGTTCCTGTTAAGCTTGTTTGCGAGGCCATGGATGGACAGGTTTCCTGGGACGCTAAAAAGCAAATTACCACAGTCAAGCTAGGTAGTAATGAATTAAAACTTTTTATAAACCGTTGTGATATTATATTAAATGGAAAAGCGAAGGTTTTAAAAGAAAAAGTTAAGGTTGAAGAGGGAAGAACAATTTTACCATTAAGTGTTTTGAACTCCCGGCTTGGATTAAAACTCACATGCGATGACTATATTAAACTCATTTCGGTAAAGTTCATAGACATGGTTAAAGCAGGGAAGACTGCAGAGACTTCATTTTTAATTAGCAAAAGTTTTTCAAAGTATGTGACTACGGAATTTATAAATTCTAACTTGGCTCCTGCGTTTTCAGTTATTCAGCCTGATGCTAAAACCATGACTGTATCTAAAAACACTGTACACCAGAATGTTTTTATACCGTTCACGGTTCAGCAGGCCAAATATAATTTTATATTGAGATTTGATTATAACGGAAAAATAGATGAATTTAATCAGGCAGCTGATTCATCACAATTTACATATTCCAAACCTTCATATGACAATTCTGAAAATTATACTGAAAAAGAGGTTACAATAGGAGAGGGAGAATGGAAGCTTCCCGGTACGCTTACAATGCCAAAGGGTAAAGGCCCGTTTCCGGTAGTTATACTAGTACACGGTTCAGGCCCTAATGACAGGGATGAGACCTTAGGCCCCCTAAAGCCTTTCAGAGATTTGGCAGTGGGTCTTGCAAATCAGGGAGTAGCAGTTTTGAGGTACGAGAAAAGAACTTTAGAGTATGGTGTCAGAATACAGTTATCACCGAAACTGACCATGACTGAGGAATTTGAAGAGGATGCTTTTGCCGCTGCAAAGTACCTCAAAACAATAGATGGTATAGATTCTTCAAATATTACTGTATTAGGCCACAGTGAGGGTGGATACGATTTGCCGAGGATACTTGGCAGAGACAAAGCAGGTACATTCAAAGCCGGAATCATAATGAGCGGATGTTCCAGACCTTTATACGATATTCTGCCGGAGCAATATAAATATCTTGCAGGATTGGGTATGGCAACTGAGGAGCAGGCTGAGGCTGCAAAGGCACAGGCTGCTCTGATACAGGACAATAGCTTTGATCCGGCCAATCCTCCTAAAGGCTATAGCCTTGGAATGCCATATTACTTCTATGATATGAAAAACTATGATGTTATTGGAACAGCTAGACAAATTGAAAAGCCGATACTTGTAATGCAGGGGGAAAGAGATTATCAGGTCAGTTCGAAAATTGACTATGAGGGATGGAAAAAAGCATTTGAGGGTAAATCAAATGCAGAATTCAAGCTTTATCCAAAATTGAATCATATGTATATGGAGGGAGAAGGACAACCGACTCCTGCTGAATATTATGTTAATGGAAATATTCCTCAATATGTTATAAATGATATTGCCGGATTTATAAAGAAATAATACATCTCTTAAAAAATGGGAACACTTCGTTATATATAAATAACGGAGTGTTTCTTTATGTATTTAATCAACAGAATTTTCAACCCGGAAATATATCAGGGAAGGTATAGACGTAAAGATTATTTTGAGGGCTGGTATTTCAAAGTAATAGATAAACATGCTAAAAATATTTATGCCGTTATTCCCGGCGTGTCAAAAGCTAAAAATGACGAGCACGCTTTTATCCAGGTAATTGAAGCGGTTTCAGGTAAAACTCTTTATAAAAGGTTCCCCATCAACGATTTTTCATATTCTGCAAAAGAATTTGATATATCAATAAATGACAATCATTTTGACAGAAATGGATTTTCTATTAATATACAGGATGAGGATTTCAATTTAAAAGGTAAAATTGATTATACAGAGGTGGTTCCGTTTCCCAAAACTATATTTAATCCCGGAATTATGGGGCCTTTTTCTTTTATACCCTTTATGGAATGTTACCATGGAATTGTAAACATACACTGCGAGATTGAAGGCTTTTTAAATATTAATGGCATGGATACGGATTTTACCGGAGGTTACGGATATCTTGAAAAGGATTGGGGAACCTCTTTTCCAAAGTCATGGATTTGGCTTCAATGCAATCATTTTAAATCTGAAAAGGTTTGCCTTATGTTTTCTATAGCTTCTATACCTTGGTTGGGTTCAAGCTTTGACGGGCTTATTTCTTTTTTGAAGCTTGGGGACAGATTTTTCAGATTTGCAACTTATACGGGAGCTAAAATAAAAAAGTTATCTTATGTAAATAATGTACTTGAAATTGTAGTGGAAGATTCTAAGAATATACTTTCGCTAAAAGCTTCCGTATCAAGTGGCGGAGTTCTAAAGGCACCCAAAAAAGGCATGATGGACACTAATATAACTGAAAGCATAACATCTCAGGTAGACGTTATTTTACGAGATAAAAGAGGTAATATAATTTTTTCGGACACCGGTAATAATACCGGATTGGAACTGGCAGGAGAATTCAAACAATTTGAAACGGAAAATTAGTTCTTTACCGGTTTAAAAAGTTATGGTAAAATTCAAAAGTACCAGTTGCGGGGGAACCATTTTGGTTGAGAAGGTAAAACCTGACCCTTGGAACCTGTCGGTTAACACCGGTGTAGGGAAGCAAAATATTATCAAAAATTTTTGAGATTTTGATAAATACCGCTCACCTTACAAAGGTGGGCGTTTTTTGTTTAAAAATTTAATAGTAGAGACTTGTGGGGGGACCAATTTTTGGTTGAGAAGGTAAAACCTGACCCTTAGAACCTGTCGGTTAATACCGGTGTAGGGAAGCAGTGACAATTACTTATTGTATATGTTAGAGGTGCTTTCCTTTTGGAAGGCACTTTTTTTATTAAGGAGGTGTAGTGTTTAATGAAAAAAGTATTGACTATTGCAGGGTCTGACTGTAGCGGAGGAGCGGGAATTCAGGCTGATTTAAAAACGTTTGGTGCACATGGTGTTTATGGAATGAGTGTTATTGTATCGGTGGTAGCAGAGAATACATGCCGCGTCATTGATATTCAGGACGTAACGCCGCATATAATTAAAAAACAGATGGATGCGGTTTTTGAGGACATAACACCTGATGCCGTAAAAATAGGTATGCTGTCAGGTAAGGAGTGCATGGAAGCTGTTGCTGAAAAATTAGAACAGTATAGGTCTGCAAATGTGGTTATTGACCCTGTAATGATTGCAAAAGGCGGTCATGCTCTGATGAAGGAAGACGCTTTGGAGTTTTTTATAAAAAGATTGATACCTCTGGCGTGCATGCTAACGCCAAATATACCGGAGGCGGAGGCAATAACCGGGATGCGGATTACTACCCCGGATGATATGAAAAAGGCTGCTGTTAGCATATACCAAATGGGGGCAGGAAGTGTTCTGATAAAAGGTGGACATTTGGATGGAGATGCGGAAGACATACTTTATGACGGAAGAGATTATTACATATATTCAACTAAAAGAATACAGACAAAGAATACCCATGGAACAGGATGTACATTTTCATCAGCCATAGCTTCAAACCTTGCTTTGGGACTGCCTTTTCCAACTGCGGTTGAAAAAGCTAAAGAATACGTCACAATGGCTATTGAACATTCACTTGAAATCGGAAAGGGGCATGGCCCCACACACCATTTTTATGGAGTCTACAAAAACGGATTGAATAATTGGAGGTTACTATGAATTACAAAACACAGATGGAAGCGGCGAAAAAAGGTATTATTACAAATGAAATGATGATTGTTGCACGGAAGGAGTCAATGGATGTAAACAAGCTCCGGGAGCTTGTCGGTGAAGGAAAAATAGCCATTCCCGCAAATATAAACCACAAGTCCCTAAGCCCGGAGGGAATAGGCCAAGGACTGAGAACAAAAATCAATGTAAACCTGGGAATATCGGGAGATTGTCCTGACTACACAAAAGAAATGGAAAAGGTTGATATGTCAATTAAATTTGGCGTTGAAGCCATAATGGATCTTAGTAATTATGGTAAGACAAACACCTTCCGCAAAGAGCTTATAAAGCGTTCGCCTGCCATGATAGGAACAGTTCCCATGTATGATGCCATAGGCTATCTTGAAAAGGACTTGATGGATATAAAGGCTTCAGATTTTTTGAAGGTTGTTGAGGCTCACGCTGTAGAAGGTGTGGATTTTATGACAATTCATGCGGGAATTAATAAACGTGCCGTTGAGTGCTTCAAACGCTCAAAAAGGCTTACGAATATTGTTTCAAGGGGAGGTTCCCTTCTTTTTGCATGGATGGAGATGACAGGCAATGAAAATCCTTTCTATGAGTATTATGATGATTTCCTTGAAATCCTCAGGGAGTATGATGTAACTATAAGTCTCGGAGATGCATTGAGACCCGGCAGTATCAACGACAGTTCGGATGCCGGACAGTTAAGCGAGCTTATAGAGCTGGGTAACCTGACAAAGCGTGCATGGGAAAAAGATGTTCAGGTAATGGTTGAAGGGCCGGGCCATATGGCTATGAATGAAATAGCCGCCAATATGACTATTCAGAAGAGACTGTGTCATGGAGCACCTTTCTATGTACTTGGGCCTTTAGTAACTGACATAGCACCGGGCTATGACCATATCACTTCGGCAATAGGCGGAGCAATTGCGGCTGCAAACGGTGCAGATTTCTTGTGTTATGTAACCCCTGCAGAGCATTTAAGATTGCCTGACCTTTCGGATGTAAAAGAAGGAATAGTTGCTTCAAAAATAGCTGCTCATGCTGCCGATATTGCTAAGGGAATACCTAATGCCCGTGAAATTGATAACAAAATGAGCGATGCTAGACGCCGGATTGAATGGGAAGAAATGTTCTCATATGCTATTGACGAAGAAAAGGCAAGAACATATTTTGAAAGTACACCTCCCACTGACAAACATACCTGCTCAATGTGCGGAAAAATGTGTGCTATGAGGACAACAAACAAGATTCTGGCAGGTGAAAAGGTAGAGTTTGTAACAGAGAAATAGTAAAGGAGTATACATATGGATAATTATACAAAGCAAATTGCAGGCTTAATCGCTGAAGTCAGGAGCAAAAAGCCCCTTATTCACAATATTACTAATTATGTAACTGTTAATGACTGTGCAAATGTTGTTCTGGCAATAGGAGCATCACCTATAATGGCTGATGATATTAATGAGACTGCTGATATAACGGCTATTTCTTCCGCACTTGTAATAAATATTGGAACTTTAAACAAAAGAACTGTGGAATCTATGATAATATCAGGTAAAAAAGCAAATGAGAAGGGTATTCCCGTAATATTTGATCCTGTTGGAGCAGGTGCTTCAACTATGAGAAATGAGACCACACGGACTATTCTTGATAAAGTTAAAATAAGTGTTTTGCGTGGAAATTTATCTGAGATATCCCACATAGCAGGGCTTAATGCCGCAACAAAAGGTGTTGATGCTTCTGATGCTGATATTAAATCAAATGATTCCATTGCAGTTGCAAAAATTGCAGCAGAAAAGCTTGGCTGTGTAGTTGCCGTAACCGGAGCCATTGATATAATTTCAGACGGCAAAAACATTGTGACTATCTCCAACGGACATAAAATGCTGTCAAATGTCACGGGGACGGGCTGCATGACTACTGCACTGGTGGGTTCCTTCTGCGGGGCAGAAAGGGATTATTTCAAAGCTACTGTGGCAGGAGTAGCAGTGATGGGAATATCGGGAGAGATTGCCTATGAAGCAGCAGGACATAAAGGCACGGGAAGCTATCATATTGAAGTAATTGATTCCATCAGTAAAATAGATGAAAATATTTTCGGAGAGAAGGCAAGAATAAATGAAATCTAAAATAGATTATACTCTTTATCTTGTAACTGACCGCGACCTGATGAGTACCAAAACACTTGAGGAGGCCGTAGAGCAGGCACTAAAAGGAGGCTGTACTCTGGTTCAGTTAAGGGAAAAGACAGCTTGCTCCCGTGATTTTTATGAAACTGCAATTAACATAAAAACTATAACAGACAAATACAATGTACCACTGATTATAAATGACAGAGTTGACATCGCTATGGCTATAGATGCTGACGGAGTCCATGTGGGGCAGAGTGATCTGTCAGCTGAGGTTGTGCGGAAAATCATAGGTAAAGATAAGATACTGGGTGTATCGGCGGGGTCTGTTGAGAAGGCAATTGAGGCCCAAAGAGACGGTGCTGATTATATAGGAGTGGGCGCCTTGTTTTCCACAAGTACAAAAACAGATGCAAAGTCAGTGTCCATAGAAACTCTCAGGAAAATTGTAAATGAAGTATCAATTCCTGTAGTAGGCATAGGCGGAATAAATTCTGAAAATGTAGTACAACTCAAAAATACCGGAATAAACGGGATTGCTGTAGTATCGGCTATTATTGCACAAAAGGAAATAAAATTATCTGCTGAAAAAATGCTTGAAAGATTTAGGAAAGAAGTTTAAAATAAATACCTCGAATCCTACATGAAAAGGAAGGATTTGGGGTATTTTTATGTCTTTTTTTGATTAAAAATTGCCAGTAGCATAATCAATATCTTTCTTTGGTAAAACTAAATTAATGTTAATTTATCAATGATATTTATATGAAAATTAATTTACGACATTCAACGGAGCAAATCAATGAAGAGGATAATGACAACCGGGATAAAGACTAAGAAAAAAATATATATCCCTGTAAAAAATAAGTTTATAATAAGTATGATTGTAGGACTGGTATGGATGGCGGTCTCTATCTATTTATCCCTGCCATGGATAAATGATTTGTCACTTTACATAACTATGCCAATTTCAATACTGGTTATTGCCGGTATTGCATATATCCCCGGATATTTGAACGCATTCATGGTATCGAGCCTTTTATTGGACAGGCAGCCTAAACTAAAAAATTCTACTCCCCAAGTCCCTGTAACAATACTAATTGCTTGTTATAACGAGGAAAAGAGTATTGAGAATACCGTTAAATATGTGGCAACACAGGATTATGAGGGAGAAATAAGGATATTAGTTATTGATAATAATTCAACGGACAAAACAGCTGAAGCTGCTAAAATAGCCGGAGAACAAATGAATCTTAATCTGACTGTGATACATGAGAGTAAACCCGGGAAGAATTTCGCTCTGAATGCTGCATTAGCACACGTGGAAACAGAATATGTGTTGACACTTGATGCAGATACACTGTTGCACAAGTCGGCTTTGAGAAATATAGTTGCTCGTATGGAAAGTTCGTCTGATGATGTATGTGCGGTGGCGGGAACAGTCTTGGTCAGAAACAGCAGAGGAAATATGCTTGCAAGGATTCAGGAATGGGATTATTTTCTAGGAATTGCCAGTATAAAAAGATTGCAGGGGTTGTTTCAAAGCACATTGGTAGCACAAGGGGCTTTTTCACTGTATAAAACCGATTTGGTAAGGAAAGTGGGGGGATGGCCGGATGCAATTGGCGAGGACATCGTTCTGACATGGAGTTTTTTAAAGAATAATCACAGGGTTTATTTTGAGCCACAAGCAGTAGCTTTTACTGATGTTCCTACTTCTTTAAAGCACTTTTTCAGACAAAGGAGCAGGTGGGCAAGAGGAATGGTGGAAGCCTTGAAGTTATTTAAGCCCTGGACACAGCCTATATATTCTGCAAGATATCTTACGGGTTGCAACTTATTCATGCCGTTCATGGATTTTGTGTATACGTTTTGCTGGTTACCAGGTTTGGTACTGGCCTTTTTCGGACACTTTTGGATAGTGGGGCCTGCAACACTTTTTGTAATACCTCTCTCATTGCTTCAGAATTTTGTACTGTACACCTACCAAAAAAGTGTGTTCAAATCGTTAAACCTACGGGTTAGGAAAAATATTATCGGATTTTTTTTGTATGTTTTGTGTTACCAGTTACTAATGAGTCCTATCTCTGTATGGGGGTATATTCAGGAAACACTTAAGTTTAGAAGAGTATGGAAATAACGAAAGATTTATATTTTGTATTGTTTTTTTGTATAAAAGTTATAGTAAACCAATTATATTTCTTCCTGTCTTTGTTTATAATTACTAAATTTTTTCTAAAAAAATTAAAGGATTATAAAAAAAATCACATTCATTTAGTTTAATTAAAAGATTAATATAACAGTATAAAACTTGACCGACATACTTATTGATCCCGGAACTTACTTCTAATATACGTCGGAAGGGTAAAATATTTTCAGGAGGAATAAAGACATGAAAAAGGTAATCGCTTTGATTTTGGTAGCTGTCCTTTCAGTAGGTCTGCTGGCAGCTTGTGGAACTTCAACTTCAACTGGTACTTCCGCTTCTTCATCAGCTGCATCAAATGATTCTGCAAAAGCTACCGACACAGCTGCAGGCGGACAATTAATAGGTGTAGCAATGCCTACTCAGTCATTACAGCGTTGGAACCAGGATGGTGCCAACATGAAGAAGGAACTTGAAGGAAAAGGCTACAAGGTTGATCTACAGTATGCTAACAATGAGATAAACACTCAGATTCAGCAGATTGAAAACATGATTGTTAAGGGCAGTAAAGTTGTTGTTATTGCAGCTATTGACGGTTCAGCACTTTCTGACGTTTTGAAAAAAGCAGCAGATAGTGGAGTAAAAGTAATAGCTTATGACAGACTTATAATGAAGACTCCAAACGTAGACTATTATGCAACATTTGATAATTTCAAGGTTGGTGTGATTCAAGGTCAATATATTGAAACAAAATTGGGTCTTAAAGATGGAAAAGGACCATTCAATATTGAACTTTTTGGTGGATCACCTGATGATAATAATGCAAATTACTTCTTTGACGGTGCATATAGTATTTTGAAACCATATATAGAAAGCGGTAAGCTTGTTGTAACAAGCGGTCAGAAAGAATTTGCAAAAATCGCAATCCAAGGTTGGGATTCTGCAAAAGCACAAGCAAGAATGGATAATCTGATTACAGCTAATTATGCAGGCGGTAAAAAACTTGATGCAGTTCTTTCACCAAATGACAGCCTTGCGATCGGTATTGTTGCATCTCTTAAAAATGCAGGTTTTGGCAGCAGCGACAAGCCATATCCTATTATTACAGGACAGGACTGCGACAAGCCAAACGTTATGGCAATGATTAACGGACAGCAGTCAATGTCAATATTCAAGGATACAAGAACTCTTGCAACAAAGGTTGTTGAAATGGTAGATAGCGTATTACAAGGAAAAGAAGCTTCTGTAAACAACACAAAGGATTACGACAACGGGAAAAAAATTGTTCCTTCATTCCTCTGTGATCCTGTATACGCTGACAAAGATAACTACAAGAAAATTCTTGTTGACAGCGGTTATTACAAGGAATCTGATCTTAAGTAATAAATAACAGGAATATGCAAATAATTTAATTAATCAGCTAATTACATTATGCAAACCGGACATGTACGTGTTCGGTTTGCATATGTCAAGGCTTGATAAGCTTTCATATATGCAAGCCGAATACAAAGTAAAGGGAGATGAGGAAATGGCAGAGTTTAT
>JAEZIU010000281.1 GCA_023436485.1 Bacillota bacterium
AAAGTTTATTACAATATACAGTGGATAAGATTGTTTTTATAAAAGGAAAAGAGGTAAAAAGTTAGATGGCAGATGAAATAAGGGAGCAAAAAATTATTCCCATAGACATTGAATCTGAAATGAAAAAGTCGTTTATAGATTATGCTATGAGTGTAATAATAGACAGAGCACTGCCTGATGTTCGAGATGGATTGAAACCGGTACACAGGCGTATACTTTACACCATGTTTACTTCCGGTTTTACTCCGGACAAGCCATACAGAAAATCTGTTGCAACCGTAGGTGAAGCCTTAAAAAGTTTTCATCCTCATGGTGATGCTGCTGTTTATGATAGCCTTGTACGTATGGCACAGGACTTTTCATTAAGACACCCATTAGTTGACGGACATGGAAATTTTGGTTCCAGAGATGGTGACGCTGCAGCTGCAATGAGGTATACCGAGGCAAAGCTAGCCAAAATATCAATGGAAATGTTGGCTGATATCAACAAAGATACAGTTGATTTTAAGCCAAACTTCGATGAACATGAAGTTGAACCAGTTGTATTGCCAGCTAGGTTTCCGAATCTATTGGTTAATGGTTCATCAGGTATTGCTGTTGGTATGGCAACAAATATACCCCCACACAATTTAGGTGAGACAATAGATGGTATATGTGCAGTTTTAGATAATCCAGAGATAACTATTGATGAATTAATGAAATACATTAAAGGTCCGGATTTTCCGACTGCAGCTAAAATAATAGGTAAAAGAGGAATAAGGGACGCATACAAAACCGGAAGAGGAAAGCTTATAGTACGTTCAGAAGCAACTATTGAAGAAATTCATGGAAACAGACATAGAATTGTTGTAACTGAGATTCCGTACATGGTAAACAAGGCAAGGCTTGTAGAAAAAATTGCAGAACTTGTAAAGGATAAAAGAATAGATGGAATATCATTTATTCAGGATGAATCCGGTAGAGAAGAGCCTGTAAGAATAGTTATTGATTTAAAACGAGATGCCAATCCAAATGTAGTACTAAATCAACTATATAAAAATACGCAGCTTCAGGAAAGCTTTAACGTAAATATGGTTGCTATAGTACCAACTGAAGATAAAATGTATGAGCCTAGGACTTTGAATTTAAAACAGGTAATAGATTATTACATAGCTCATCAAGAGGATGTAATCAGACGAAGAACAAAGTTTGAACTGGATAAAGCCGAAGCTAGGGCACACATATTGGAAGGCTTAAAAATAGCACTGGATAACCTGGATGAAGTTATCCGAGTTATACGTAATTCAAAAACAGAATCTGTTGCGAAAGAAAAGCTGTCAGAGAGATTTGGTTTTAGTGACAAACAAGCCCAAGCCATAGTAGATATGAGATTGGGGCGTTTAACAGGTTTAGAAAGAGAAAAGCTGGAAAATGAATATAACGAGCTTCTTGAAAAGATAAAATATTACAAGGATGTACTTGCAAATGAAATTCTTGTTCATAAAATAATAAAGGATGAACTTTCAGTTATAAGGAACAAATATGCTGATGAGAGAAGAACCAAGCTTGAGATCGATGAAGACGAAATAGACATTGAAGACCTTATCCAAGAGCAGGAAAGTGTTATTACAATGACTCATTTCGGATATATAAAGAGGCTGCCTGCTGACACATATAAAAGTCAAAGACGTGGTGGTAAGGGAATAATAGGCCTAAGTACAAGGGAAGAGGATTTTATAAAAAACCTATTTGTAACTTCCACACATCACTTCATTATGTTCTTTACCAATAAGGGTAGGGTGTACAGATTAAAGGCATACGAGATACCTGAGTCCGGAAGACAGGCAAAGGGAACTGCAATAGTAAACTTGCTGCAGCTTAATGGAGATGAGAAGGTTACTACTGTAATCCCTATACAGGAGTATAAGGAAGGATTATACCTTGTAATGGCAACTAAAAACGGCCTTGTAAAGAAAACGGATTTGATGGAATATGATAGTATCAGAAAAGGCGGGCTTGCAGCTGTTAGTTTAAGGGAAAATGATGAGCTTATAGATGTTAAACTTACAGATGGTAATCAGGATATAATACTTTCAACGGTTAATGGTATGGCAATCAGATTTAATGAAACTGATGCAAGACCTATAGGTAGGGTCTCACAAGGCGTTAAGGGTATGGAACTTGATAAAGGGGACTTTATAATTGGTATGGAAGTATGCACTGATAACACTACGTTATTAGTGGTAACAGAAAATGGATTTGGTAAGAGAACAGAACTGGATGAATACAAAGTCCAAACAAGAGGCGGTAAGGGAGTTTTAACATACAGAATTACAGAAAAAACCGGTAAATCAATAGGTATGTTATTAGTATCTGAAGACGATGACATAATGCTGATAAGTTCTGACGGAACTATTATTAGAATGAAAGTAAACGAAATCAGTATTTTGGGTAGAGCTACCCAAGGGGTTACACTTATGAGAATGAGCGAAGGAAACAATGTAGTAAGTGTAGCAAGGATGGTTAATGAAGATAGCGAAGAGACAGAAGAAACAGAGGAATCAGAAGAATTAGAAGGATCAGAAGAAACTGAACTTACTGAAGAATAAAAATTAACTGAATAGAGATACAAAAGGGCTTGCTCAAGTATTGAAAATTACTGAGTAAGCTTTTTTTGTATTATACAGCAAGGAATATGGAGTAATTAGCAAGATAATAATAGTATATAGAAGTATTATTAAACTAAATTAAATTAACATATGAATATGGGTTTCACTTTACATTGTAAAAGGAATGGACAGGTGTTACAATAAGCAAGCTGTTTGAGCAGTCACACCGAATTTAGTAACAACTTAAAAAGTTATTTCAAAAAAGTGTTGACAAATATATTTTACTTATGGTATTATATATAAGCTGCCTCGTGAGATGGCAACAGCAGATACTTGGACTTTGAAAAGTAAACAGTGATAAACATGTAAAGGAACTCGAAAAAATTCCGAAATCGTAAAACGATTTCAAAATTGAGTAACTTGCGAACTTTATAACCTGGTTTTTGGAAACAAGAACTAGA
>JAEZIU010000324.1 GCA_023436485.1 Bacillota bacterium
ATATAGCGGTATCTTTTGCTCCAGCTTATGCAGGGTATCTTCCTTCATAGGCTTATGAGTAGCATTTGGGAGGTGTTTTTTTATGGTGGCTTTATCATCTGTCAGGAGTCATTGGCTTGATGATTCGCCTGCTATTGTGGTTTCTGCTGAGTGGCTTGTTACATTCGGCTTTGAGGTTGGGTGCAGGGTTGTTATTGATGTGTCACAGGGCATTATTCCATTCGTCCTGTAGATTGTGAGGATGAGATATGAGGGATTTTGAGAGGTTTTTACATAGGGCTGCTAGAGAGTCTGTTAGCAGGAAAGGTGGAGTAGGTTTGTTTTAGTGTTATATATTTACATAAATACTATATAAAATAATTATTAGATTTTTACATAATTCGACATAAAAAGTTATTGAAGTTAATTATAATAATTATATACTTACATGTTTTTATTATTTGTATAGACAGGGTATTAAATAATTAAATATATTAATATCAATAATAACTACCTAATTTCTTTATTTATATATTTGCTATTATCGCCATAAGTTACATATAATAGAATCATTAATTAGTATTTGAAACTTTTTCTCAATTTTAGAGTCTAATATTTTATACTAGATTTTCAAATTACAAAGGTTAGAGATCACATTTAATTTATTAGTAGTAATGTGACTAAAACTATAACTTGTTATATAACTCTGATTGATTTATTACAATTAACAAATAGATTAAATTATTACAAGCATATAAATGGCATGCCATTTATTATAGATTAGTTCAAATCAAATAGTCAGCTTTACTGAGTATTTGACAAAGGAGGGGATTATTAAAGGATTACTACTATTAGTATCGGAATATCTTGCTTTATTAAACATTTATCTTTAATTTAACCAAAGAAGGGAGAATTTCTAATGAATATTAAAACAAGAAAGATTACAGTTTTTTTTATGATTGTATGTATTTTAGTTAGTATGCAGATAACTCAAGCATTTGCATCCTCCAAAACCCTAATGAACTCAATAACTCCTCAGCCTTCAGATAGACCTAATTGGTGTTGGGCTTCAGTGTCAGCAGCAAGTGGACAATATTGGTTTGGAATCAATCAATATACTGTTTGTAATAGAACTCAGTATGATGCGTGTTATCACATATATAATGATTATAATGATCATACTGGTAATATATGGGATGTTGCAAACGCAATGAATTATGTGGCTTATGATTATGGAATTGCAGATAGTATCACATCTCCTTTAGATTGGTCTTATGTAAAAACATATATTAATCAAAATAAGCCTGTACCTGCTGGTATTTATCAACCACAGCTTGGCACAGGACATATGCTATTAGTTGTAGGCTATGATGATAATAATAGTACTGTTTATTACTGTGATCCGTACAACGGTGCAAAAACTGGCGTCAATTACACATCTTTTATAACTGCCAATTATGGATATAGGTGGGTATATTCTAGCTTGTGGGGCAATTATTGGAACGGAAGGTCATGGTGATTACATAATGTTTTTAACTAATGTATATTAAGGAGGAAAAATGATTTATGAAAAAACTATTGTTTATTTTAGTAATATTGACTTTCACTTTAAATGGCTTATTTGCTCAAGCTATCAGTAGCAAAACAGAAAAAATAAATGGAGCCTATATAGAAAATTTACCTGAAAAGCCTGATGTAATTAATGCCTATGAAAAAGATAAAGATACCATTTTAAAAGGAGCAGAAAATTTTACAGAAAAAAAAGATATAAAATTTGATTTAAAGAATTCTTTCAAGTTATACTTTATGAAAGCAGGAGATGTATTCAATGAGTATAACTCAGGGAAAAAATTTAATGAACTGATATCTAAAAATGCGAATGATTGCTTTTATGCACTTCCTGTTACTAAAGATGGCAATAATATTAGTGTTGTCTTTTTAAAAAAATTTGATAAAGTTGATGAAAAGCAATTAAAGGATAAAGGTTTAAGTGATGAAACAATTAAAATGTGTAAAGATCAGGAAGGTAAAATAGGAGTAGCTGAAATACATCAAGTATTGGAAAACGACGGATATGACATTCTTGCTAACCCAAGCAAGGTTGAAGAAATTTTAGAAAAAAACAATATAGAAGATATTTCAGAAATTAAGTTTGTTACTCAGCCACATCTTAATTTGATATATGTTAATACAAAGGATGGTGAATATGGAATACCTTTTGCTGCTCGTCCAGACTTAGTAAATGTTAAAAATGGTAGTGTCTATAAAATGGATGAACTTATTAACTTGTATAAAATTATCAACAACAGTAGTAATTTGGATCCTAATATGGCCTTTGGAGGATCATTAAATTCACAGAATGTAACACAAAACCAAGATAACGGCTCATATAATACCATTTATTTTATAGCATTTCCGCTAATCCTTACAATTGGTTTGATATTATATATGCTAAGAAAAAAGAAACAAAAATCTTTCAACTGAAATGGTATTTAAAGCAGTAATCAAGATTTAAATATGAATTGTCTAGAGGGTATAGCGATGATAACTTTAAAAAGTTATAAAGCAATATCCTCTTTTCTCTTTCTAATTTTTAATGAGATTTAATAGAAATTAGTTACGATCTTTTGCTTTTTCCATGATTGTTCATGTCCCGCATCACGATCGGTCCTCTGATATTCCTTAATGGCTTTCCATATAGTTATGTATTTAAACTATAATCCTCTTAAATTATCTTTGTACAACCCGCATTTACAATTCATAAAATAACCTGAACCCTCATATCCAAATTGAGTTACTTCAATCAGCTCATTACACTGCTCGCACCGGACAGTTTCCACCTTTTTATTTTTTATAAATTCACCTAATGCTGCTTCCCAAGTTTCTATTCTTGGTTTTAGTACATTATCCATATAATTTAACTCCAATATATAAATGCTCAATAGATGTCATTTATTATATCATTTTCATTATTCCATTGGAATGACTGGTTCTCGGTATTCTGACTTATCCCGCATCATTTTATATATGATATTTACCAGCTTTCTCATGATGCATTTGATCGCCTGCTTTTTTGTTTTACCACATGACAGTTTCTTTTTATAGTATTCATAAAAGTAAGCATTTGTGGGCTTTCCCATGGGATTACTCAGCACTGAGACAGCAATTTGGAAGAATATTTGATATAAATTCCTGTTACCAAGTTTGTTGCTGAAATTCTTATTTGTTTGCCCTGTAGAATATCGCATTGGGCTTATTCCTGCATACGCAGCAAGAGCATCCGCATTGGGAAACCTTGATATATCACCGATTTCGGCTATTATTCCGGCCGCTGTCACTGTATTTATTCCCTTCATACTTTCAAGCTTGTAGCCAAATTGCGGAATAAGTTTTTTCATATTTTCTTCGATACTTGCAATAATGGTCATATTATCTTTGATTTGCTTAATTGATGATGTAACAATAAAGTCCCTTAATTCCTGAAATTCATTCGTTGTATCTCCGTCTTTCTTTACATACTCAAGTATTTGACATGCTTTTTTCTCAGAACAGTTATGATGGCTCTTTTCACTTAGAAAGGCTGTAAGTTCATGAAGGGTAACTTCTTTTAATTTTGACGGGGACGGAAACTCTTTGAAAAATTCCAATGCTGTTTTGCTATCCAAGGAGAAGAAAAAATTTTTATAACTCACGTAATGATGGCTTAGATATGTATGAAGCTGATTGAAAAGGACAACGTTGTTTTTAACAAGTGTGTTCCGCTTTGTTACAAGCTCATTTAAGGCCCAGTGCAGATCATTTGGTGCTGCATCCGGCAAGGAATCAAGTTTGTTTAAAAGAACATTAGCCACACATTGACTATCAATGCTGTCAGATTTGTTAATGCTGGCTTGATTTTTCCTCTCAGACTGTGACAAAGAAGGGTTAACATATTTGACTTTACAGTTCCTTTCCAGTAGAAATATTGCCAATTCCCTTCCGTTTCCCAACACATCCTCTAGGCCCCAAACAGGAGTAGTTCCTTGGTGTATATGCTTTTTAGCAAAGCTCAACAATTTGGGAAAGTCCTGTTTTTTATTTGGAAATGTTAATTCTCCCAGCTTTTCACTAAAGCAATCAACAATAACAGCCGTGTGCTGGTGCTTATGGACATCAATTCCCACATAAACATGTTGCATCTTTGGGTGTAACATCATTAAAATCATCCTCTCATTATTCATATTTCAAGGTACATAAATTGAC
>JAEZIU010000342.1 GCA_023436485.1 Bacillota bacterium
GTAAACAAGAGACTATGAATGAATTTAACAATGCTTCATCTTATGATGAGAGTCAGATTCAGGTGCTGGAAGGCTTGGAGGCTGTACGTAAGAGACCTGGAATGTATATAGGAAGTACCTCAAGCAGGGGGTTGCATCATTTAGTTTATGAAATAGTTGCAAATAGTGTTGATGAAGCACTTGCCGGAAGATGTGATACAATTGAAGTAATTGTCCATAAAGATAATTCTGTTACTGTTACTGACAACGGAAGTGGTATTCCTGTTGGTATTCATCCTAAGATGGGTATTCCAACTCTTGAAGTAGTACATACAATACTTCATGCCGGAGGAAAGTTTGGAAGTGGTGCATATAGTGTGTCCGGAGGACTTCATGGTGTTGGAGCATCTGTTGTTAATGCATTATCTGAAAGTATGGAGGTTGAAGTAAAAAGAGAAGGTCATATTTACAGACAGAAATATTCTCGTGGAAAACCTGTTTCTACTGTTGAGATAGTTGGCGATACCGAGGAAACCGGAACCGTATCTACATTTAAGCCTGATACTGAGATTTTTGAGGATATTGTTTTTGACTTTGAAGGTATGATAACCAGATACAGAGAAATGGCATTTTTAAATAAGGGCATAAAGATAAAACTTATTGATGAGCGTCATGATGAGATTATTGAAAAAAATCTTCATTATGAAGGCGGAATTATATCTTTTGTTGAATATCTTAATAAAACAAAAGAACCTTTGCACGATCAAGTAATTTACTTTGAAGGCAACAGAGATGCAAATATAGTTGAAGTTGCAATGCAATATAATGATAATTACACTGAGACTGTCTTTAGTTATGCAAATAATATTGCAACGACCGAAGGTGGAACACATTTAACCGGTTTCAGAACAGCCATTACTAAAGTTTTAAACGATTATGCAAGAAAATTCAACATATTAAAGGAAAATGACAAAAATCTGTCTGGCGAAGATGTTAGAGAAGGTCTAACAGCCGTAATAAGTGTTAAACTTCCTGAGCCTCAGTTTGAGGGCCAAACAAAAACAAAGCTTGGAAACAGTGAAATAAGAACGCTTGTTGAAAATGTAGTTAGTGATAAATTAAATACATTCTTAGAAGAAAATCCTTCAGTAGCAAAGATAATTTTGGATAAGTGTCTTACAGCTGCAAGAGCAAGAGATGCTGCAAGGAAAGCCAGAGAATTAACCAGAAGAAAAAGTGCTATGGATTCAAGTACTTTACCGGGGAAATTAGCGGATTGCTCAGAGAAGGACCCTACAAGAACAGAAATATTTATTGTCGAAGGTGACTCAGCCGGTGGATCTGCAAAGCAGGGAAGAGATAGAAGAATACAGGCTATACTTCCTCTCTGGGGTAAGATGCTTAATGTTGAAAAATCAAGATTGGACAAAGTATTCGATAATGAAAAATTATCACCTGTGATTATTGCTCTGGGAGCAGGTATTGGAGATGATTTTGATACATCAAAATTGAGATATGATAAAATAATTATTATGGCTGATGCGGATGTTGACGGTTCTCATATTAGAATGCTGCTGTTGACATTTTTCTTCAGATACATGAGACCGCTTGTTGAACAGGGACATGTATATATTGCTATGCCTCCTTTATATAAGGTTTATAAAGGCAAAGAAGACTATTATGCATATGATGATAGGCAAGTAGAAAAGATTTTTAATGAGCGTGGATGGAGAAAAGATGATCCAAATGTTAACATGCAAAGATTCAAAGGTCTTGGAGAAATGAATCCTGATCAATTGTGGGAGACTACAATGAACCCTGAAACAAGAACAATAATGAAGGTTGATGTAGAGGATGCTATTTCAGCTAATGAAGTATTCAGCATGTTTATGGGTGAAAAGGTTGAACCAAGAAAAGAATATATTCATTTGCATGCAAAGGATGTAACTTATTTAGATATTTAATGATTGATAAAAAAAAGGAGTTTTTACTCCTTTTTTTTATATGTTTAATCCAGTAAACATTGTTTACTCTTGTTGTGCGACTCCTACACGTATAATTCACAAGAAGCGTGTATTGTAAACCATCTTCGTAGGAAAAATAGCTAGTAATGAGTGAGGGGATAAAGTACCAATTTAAAACTAATTTTCATCACAATCGAGATGTTTCACGTGAAACATTTATTTAAATAGTTTATTATGTAGATGTTTCACGTGGAACATTTTACAAATAATTTATATTCTTTGTATTATCATATGTCATATGATATAATTTTCAATTAGAGAGCAAAAAGGACACCTTTTAAGGTGTTTTGTTAATTATATGGTAAATAAGGCTCAATAAGGAGTGAGGTATTTTTGGCAAAAATAATAGCCATCGCTAACCAAAAGGGTGGCGTAGGTAAAACGACAACAGCTGTAAATTTAAGCTCATGCTTAGCATATAAGGGTAAAAAAGTGTTAGTTATTGATATAGATCCCCAAGGAAATACAACAAGTGGACTTGGTGTTGATAAAAACAATATAAAACACTCAGTTTACGATGTTATTATTAATGATGAGCCAATAGAAAACACATTACTAAATACCTGTATCGATAGCCTTATGATATGCCCTTCAAATATACAACTTGCCGGGGCGGAAGTCGAACTTGTATCAATGATTTCAAGAGAGAACAGGGTTAAATCAGCACTGTATTACATACGCAAGGAATTTGATTTCATTATAATTGATTGTCCGCCTTCCCTGGGATTACTAACTTTAAATTCCCTCACTGCCTCAGATACAATTTTAGTTCCAATTCAATGTGAATATTATGCATTGGAAGGGTTAAGTCAACTGATGAATACAGTAAAGCTTGTTCAAAGACACTTAAATCCTCAGTTAGAGGTGGAAGGTGTAGTTTTAACAATGTTTGACGCACGTACTAATTTATCAATACAAGTTGTAGAAGAAGTTAAAAAATATTTCAGTAATAAGGTTTATAGAACAATTATCCCAAGAAACGTTAGATTAAGTGAGGCACCAAGTTTTGGTCTTCCTATAATTTTATATGATGCAAAGTCAAAGGGTGCTGAATGTTATATCGAATTGGCTGAAGAAGTTATTGAGTATGCTGAAGAGGTGGTATAGAACTTATGATGAAAAAAGGTCTGGGCAAGGGACTCGGAGCACTAATCGCCAATGAGGCTTTAGAGGAAGAGTCAGGTATTTTACAACTGAGAATAAATGAATTGGAGCCTAATATTGGACAACCACGCAAAAATTTCGATGATGAGAAATTAATACAACTTGCTGAATCTATTAAACAGCATGGAATAATTCAACCTATTATTGTTAAAAAAGACGATACCAATTATACAATAATTGCAGGTGAAAGAAGATGGCGAGCCGCAAAATTAGCGGGGTTGACCAGTGTACCGGTTATTGTAAAGAATTTTTCCAATAAACAGACCATGGAAGTAGCGCTTATTGAAAATCTTCAAAGAGAGGACTTAAATCCAATTGAAGAAGCTGAGGCTTTTCTCCATTTAATGGATGAGTTCAATTTGACACAGGAGCAAATTGCTGCGACTATTGGAAAGAGTAGGCCGGCTATAGCAAATTCACTGAGATTGCTAGGATTGACAAACGAGGTCAGAAAATTTATTATTAGCGGTGAGTTAACCAGTGGACATGCAAGAACATTGGTTATTATTCAGGATGGGGAGTTACAGCAAAAAGCTGCTGAAGTTATTATTGAAAATAAATTAAGTGTAAGAGAAACCGAAAATTATGTAAAGAAGCTCTGTAAAGGTGATAATAAAGATAGAAAAAAAACAGAGGTAATTAACCCTGATTTGATCGATGTTGAAAACAAGCTTAAAAATATTTTAGGAACAAAGGTTAAATTACAATCAAAAAATAATAAAGGTAAAATAACAATTGAATACTATTCCAATGATGAATTGGAAAGATTATTGGAATTTTTTTATAACGCATAAAAAAACGAGCTTTTAAAATCGATTTTAAGCCGTTATTTTAAATAGGGGAATGATATTATACTCCGTAAAATTAAAACGCGTTAAAATGGAAATAACAAACATTTATTGATATGGAGTGAATTTACAAGGGAGCAGGTTAAGATGAGTGACTTTTTTACGAATATATTAAATATGCAGTTTGAGATATTAGTTCTTTTTGGAATTTGTTTTATTTTTATATTAATTAATTGTTTTATGCTGATAGCAAATATAGAAAAGACGAATAAGCTGAAACTAAAATATAAAAAATTTATGAATGGGTTAAGTGACAGAAATATTGAAGAGCTATTAGAAACATGTTTAAATACTAGTAATTCTGTGAGCACAAAAAATAAAGAAATTGAACTTAAGATTAATAATATTGAAAGAAGACTGCTTCAGTGTATACAAAAAGTAGGAATAGTGAGATTTAATGCATTTGATAATGTTGGCAGTGATTTAAGTTTCGCTATTGCTCTTTTGGATAATAACGATTCAGGTGTTGTTATAAGTGGAATATATGCAAGAGAAAGTTCTTCAACTTATTCCAAACCAGTTGTATCAGGAAAATCAAAATATACCTTATCGGCAGAAGAGATACAAGCTATAGATATAGCAAAGAAAACAAATATTGAAAGAAGTTATATTGATTAACTAATTACAATTAGTTTTTTTGAAGTAAAATGGAGGACATTTAATATGAATATTCATTTTCATAGCAATAAAGACAATAAAAATGAAAAAAAACAGATATGGATGTATGCTGTAATTTTATTTACAGGTGCATTTATTATACTCTTATTAACGGCATATAGCCAGGTTAAATTTCAGAATAATATCAGTGACTATCAAAATAAACTTTCTTCACAGGAAAAAGCAAAGCTTACTGCTGTAACAGATTTAAAATCAGCTATAAAGGAAAATGAAAGATTAAATAAAGAATTGGAATCTCTAAGGAATAAACTAGTAGATTCTGAGCAGGAGATTGCTACCCAGAGTTCTAAAACAACTGATATTGAGGCAAAATATAACAGTACTGTAGGTGCTTCAGATGCACTTGTTTTAGCTATGGAATATTATAATAAGAAAGATTATGTAAATTCTGCCGTAACACTTAAATACGATGTCAAGATTGAGTATTTGAGTCAAAAGGCTCTGATTACCTATAACGATCTTGTGGGGAAATGCTATGGAAAAGCTTCATTACAGTTGTATAGGGATGGCTATAGAAGTTATAAAAATGAAAACTTTTCAGCGGCAATAATTAATTTAAATCGTTCAATTGACTTCTCAAATAAGAATGAATATTACATTGATGACGCATACTACTATTTAGCAAGCTCATATTACAAAAGTGGATATTATGATGATGCAAAAAGGATTATAAATGTATTTCTTACCGATTGCCCCAAGAGTGATTTTACCGGAAATATGAGAAAACTGTTGGATAATATGGTGTAAAAAGTACAATGGAACAAATTGCTTTGTAAAAGTTATGATTATTATAAAGTAAGGTGTTGACAAAAGTAATAAATCATTGTAAAATTAAAAACGTCGCTTGACACAACCAACATGGAGAGATGGTCGAGTTGGTTTAAGGCACCGGTCTTGAAAACCGGCGTAGGTGTGAGCCTACCGTGAGTTCGAATCTCACTCTCTCCGCCAAAAAAATATGAGCTGGCTTAAAGCCAGCTCAAGTTTAATGGAGAAGTACCCAAGTAGGTCGAAGGGGACGGTTTGCTAAACCGTTAGTCTGGGCAACTGGAGCAAGGGTTCGAATCCCTTCTTCTCCGCCATAATTGTCTAAAAAGCCTGATTATATCAGGCTTTTTAGTATTTTAAGAATGAAATTATATTAAAAAAGGGCACCGTTTTGAAGAAAAATTTCAAAACGGTGCCCTTTTAAATATATTCTACATTTTTATAATTAAGATCTTTATATATAAACATACTATTACTCTTCCCAGGTTGTGTAAAGGAAACAAAGACCGAGATTAAATGCAACTTGTTAGAAAGATTAATTCACAGATATGATAATATATTTGCGGTTTATTAACATTCATATAATAACTTGTGGATAAACTTTGTGATTTTCATATAAAATGTTAATAAAAAAAAGAACCATGAGTATTTACAAAACCACGGTTCTTTAAATATTACTTACCTTTTTCTAATTTGGATTTTACTAATCATAAGATACGAGAGTAAAACAATAATTATTGCAGTTACTATAGTGTTGATATTACTATAGTTATGGTGTTCAATTTGATAACTGTTATACAAATTTACTATGGATAAAAATGCACCTGCAATAGTTATCGGAATCCCTGAAAATACATTGTTAAATGTTGTTACATTGTAACGTGCCAGTCTGTACGCACCTGCAATAGGAAACAATACTGCAAGTAAATACCCAAATACTGTTAAATCAAAGAAACTTATCTTCCAGGCAATTATTATTGGTGCTACACCAAAGGAGATTAAGTCTGAAAGCGAATCCAATTCTTTACCAAGTTCACTTGTACTATCCAACATTCTTGCTACCTTACCATCAAATCTGTCTGTTAATGCAGCAACCATAACTAATAGGGATGCCTGTATCATATCGTTTTTTATTGCAAATAGTAATGCAATAATTCCAAGTGAGAGATTAATAAATGTTAGGAGGTTAGGCAAAGAATGCTTAATCGTGTTTTTCAAATGATCCACCCTCTACTTTAAATAATTATTATGCTAACCGGTCAATTTCTATTTCGTAAATTATAATCTATAATATATAAAATACATATATTATAGATTATAATTAATATCATAAAAATTAACAAGCTAATTAATTATGCACAATCTATTATACGAATTAAAGTTTGATAAGTATGATTAACATTAGTCTATTAATATTGAAAGAGAATGGATGGTATATTACAATGAATAATTTTAAGTATATTTTTTTTGATCTTGACGGTACACTTATTGATACTGTCCCTTTGATTCTGGATTCCTTTAACTACACGTTTATTCATCATTTTGGTGAAACACGCCCTGAAGAAGAGACGATAAGTTATATTGGTATGCCATTAATTAATCATTTAAGAGATTTGTATCCAGGGCATGAGGAGGAACTTGCAAAGACCTACAGGGATTATAACGAAAAAAGACATGACAGCTGTATCGGAGTTTTTATAGGGATTTGTGAGACAATAAAAAGCCTTTATGAAAAAGGTATAGTTATGGGAGTCGTAACATCAAAAAGGCGGGAATTGGCTCTCAAAGGGTTAAAACTATTTAATCTTGATAAATTTTTTGTATTTGTTAACGGATCCGAGGATTCAAGAAAACACAAACCGGATGGGGATCCATTGGTTGTTGCAATGAGTAAAGCAGGCGTAAAAAACAAGGATGAAGTTTTATACGTGGGAGACAGTCCGTTAGATATACTTTGTGCAAAAAATGCAGGAGTCAGAAGTGCTGCTGTGGCATGGACCTACAGTCAAAGAACGGATCTTGAAAAGGTTGAGCCGGATTTATTTATAGAATGTCCTGCTGATCTATTAAAATATGTATAAATCTGTATAAACAAGAGCAGTTTGAGTAAAATATAAAACTACTTGATTATACAGGAGTGGTTTTATTGGCTAAAACGTTAGTAGCTATATTTGAAGCTTATGAAAATGCTGAAAAAGCAGCGTATGAAATCCGTGAAAAGGGGCTTAGAACTGATAATATATCTATAATAACAAAAACGGGAAGTAATTTGAACAGGTATAAGCCTTCGGAAGTCCGAAGTATAGAAACAATCGAAAAAAACGGTAACCTTTTTGTAAGCCCCGGCAGTTTAAGTATAAGAATCTCTGATGGCATAGTCACAGGAGGAATCATTGGGGGCATCGTAGGGATACTTTTAGGTGGAGTAAGTATGTTTATTCAAGGGTTGGGTTTTGTTGCAGCTGCAGGGCCTATAGGGGGCCTATTTATCGGTTTGCTTGTAGGAGGGGTAATAGGAGGTTTCATAGATTTCGAAATTCCCAGAAATAAAAAAAAAGAATTTGAGAAATTGATTTCAAACGGACATGCTCTCTTTAGTATGATGGTTGACGAAGAGCGTTCAGAGGATATTCTTGAAATTTTAAAAAATAATGGTGCACTAATGGTTGAAAAATACCAGTAGCGAATATTTCCCGATTTGCATAAATAGTATTATAATGGGTCAATCATTATAATACTATAATGTATTAAGGAGTTAATTATGGAAATATCGCTTAATAAATCATTAAACAATGTTGTGAAAACATCAGAAGCGAAAGCATTGGCCAACGAGAGGGTTATTCTCCTGAAAGAAATAGAGAAGGTAAAGGGTGAATTACAAAAGGCCTACAAAAACTTTGACTATGTAAATGATTCATTAATGGTTGACTACTATACATACCAGATTAAAGCCTATGAAACAATGTTTGAATTTTTGATAAAAAAGGCAAAAGCTATGGGCATTAATGAATTGTAATTAGACCGGATAAGGACCTTATTCCTCAGTGAATAAAGTCCTTTTTTATTTTTGCAGAATATTTATCTGATATAGTTAATATATTTTTTATAGCGGGGACAAACCTTTTATGGAGGGGGCAGTATTATGAATATAGGAAAAGTGGTTAAAAAACTTTTTATTAATATAATTCTTGGTGTAATGCTATTGATAATTATTAATTTTATAGGTTTATATTTTGATTTCAGGGTAGCACTTAATGTTTATTCCGCTTCAATAATTGGAATTCTTGGAGTGCCCGGGTTAATACTTCTTGTATTTTTACAGTTTATGGTGTAGTCCGATAAAAACACAAAATTTTTGGTATATTGCTATAATCAACAATTTTTAGCTGGATAATGGTCTATATTAAATATATTATGTAAATCTGCATACTGAATCATTTCTTAAAATAAACAAGGAAAATGTTCACTGCTACTAGGGGCATTTATAAGGGATTCAATGCAAATTGTTGTATACAAAGAACAAAAGAAAGGCTGTACAACCTTTACAAATGGGCAAAAAAATGATAGAATATGTCGTTGAATAGTGTTTTTAGTTATTAAGGAGGTAAGTTAAAATGTCAAGACATAAACAATCGATGGATGGCAATACAGCT
>JAEZIU010000151.1 GCA_023436485.1 Bacillota bacterium
ATGCTATTCCGGTCAGGGGTGATGTTGTTGGATAGGGAAATCAATGTTTTGAACTATCTGCCGGAGTTTTTACAGGATTTCAGGGAATTCCAAGAGCTTGCTGCTTCCGAAAATCCTGAAATCCGTGCCCTTTGGGGCAGCCTTGAGAATGTAATGAAGGAGCAGTTTATAAACGATTCCACCGAAAACGGGGTAAAGCGTTGGGAAGCAATCCTGAAAATAAATCCAAAAGGCTCCGACAGTCTTGAGGTGAGGAAATTCAGGATTCTGACCAGACTTAACGAAAAGCTGCCCTACACTTACAAAAAGCTGGCACAACAGCTTGAAACCTTGTGTGGTGAGTCGGGCTACTCTCTTGAATTAAGAAATAATGAATACAAACTTATTGTAAGAGTGGCGCTGACAGCTAAGTCCATGCTTGCCGAGGTGGAAAAGCTGCTTACAAGAATTGTGCCGGTGAATTTGTACGTAGATTTGAGCTTACTCTACAAGCAAAATTTGGATTTGGAAAGCTATACAAACGCCCAATTGAGAGTATACACACATGAACAATTAAGAAGCGAGGTGTTTTAATTATGGCAGTAAATACGGTTAACTATAATTTGAAAAAGCCATCCCAGGAGGATTTCTACAACATAGAGGATCATAATGGGAATATGGATATTATTGATACACAGATTAAAAAGATTGAGTCGGAACTGGAGGGGCATGTGGGGGATCACGAGTATCAAAATGCAACTGTAAATGGTACGCAAATACGGCTTTCCCGACAGTCCGATACAAAGAGACTATTCTTTTATCTTTCAAATGATTTATCGGGAGGTAATATTACAATATCCATTGATAACGGTTCGACCTCTTTGCCACTTAAAGATATAGATGGCAAACAGTTGACAATCCTTGATAAGGGCTACTGGGAGGTGGTAGATAATACAAGTTTTTTTACATTACGCCCTAAAGGGGGTGACGAAAGAGGCTTTTATGGTAAGTATACGGGAGTACAGTTGACTTTATTAGACAAAGTAAAGGCAGGCGATTATATTTATTCGAATGAGGATGTACAGTTGGAGTTATCCGATGTAACACCAGTTATAATAGACCATTCGACAGCTGTAACAGTTGGTATGAATGTTGACTATATGAACGATGTATATGAGAATTCGTATTCACCTAGATTACTTAGAATGTCAAATGGTTGGTTTATTACATTGTATAATAATGTTTCCACTAAACAGACAACTATATATGTTTCTAAAGATAATGGAAGTACGTGGCAAACACTGACAGAGGTAAATGCATATGATTATAGTAACATATATTCATGTTCCATGGCGACACATGGTGCAAGCATTTATGTTTTGATGCTAAACAATACAGGAATTATCTTATTTACAATTGATGCTGAAACAGGAATTATTATTAATAAAAGTAGTAACTTAGATCCAAATCAAACATCATTTTATTCCTCACCATACTACATTAACAACTGTTTCATAATTTGCGATGATGAAGGTGTTTTGCATGCAGCTTGGAATAGTAGAAATACTGATTATCCAAGTTACTATAATGTAAGGTATGGAAGGTCAACAGATAATGGTCGTACATGGACGATTAAACAACTTACAACATCCAATACTCCCGATTATTGGGGGGATTCCTCAAATATTTACTTGTTTAAAATAAAAAATGGTGAAATTGGATGTGTATATGCTACAACATCCGGTGATGTCTGGTATATAAATTTAAATAATTACTTAAATGGGAGTCCTGTAAGCAGAATATATGATGGCTATAGCAACAGTAGTGTATATGACTGTAGCCGATCATTATGCGCAACGGTTCTAAGCGATGGTTCAATACATGTTGCCTGGTTTGAATATGATGACCCTGATGAATATGGTTATATAAAATATGCTTATACAGATTCCAAGGCAAGTACATGGAAGACACAAACCTTGGATACAACATATTACAAAGCAGGTACAGTACAAATTACCGCTGATTTTTGTGATAATTTATATGTTCTATATACTTATGCATCGAGTTCGGCAAGCTATGCTCCCACATATTTAAAATTGAAAAAATGGACTGGCACAGCATGGCCGTCAACAACACTAATAAGTTTAAGTTCGTTTTATGGTGATTATGCTCATTGTATATGTCCAGATTATAAATACTTTACTTCACCTATTTTAATTTTTAAGAATTATTTATCAAAATCTATGTTATTCACTGGGGTATTTGCACTTAATACAAATTTAAGATTAATACCTTCTGTAAACAACGCAGATAACGAATCTGATTTAATTGCAGAAGGAAATGGAGCTTTACAAACTCATGGAAATGGCTTGAAAAGATACAATGGTTTTGTCAGCCGAAAAGCAAAGGGGTGGTCATAAATATGTCAATGGTTTATTTCAATAGTGTTAAAGAACTAATAGTCAAGTCGGGGCAGCCAAAAGGCTCAAATAATTGAATAGTACATAATAGCAAAAAAGGATTACCCGCAGCCGGGTAATCCTTTTTTGGCTTTATACCATGTAGAAAGGAGGCGTGTCAATGACCGGAGAGTGTGGCTATCGTTGTATAAATGAGGAAAGAATCAGAACGCTGGAGCAAAACCACACCGAGACAAAAGTGTACGTTAAGGAAATAAAAGAGGATTTGACGGAAATAAAAACGGATATCAAAAAGAGAAACGAAGCAGAAATCAAAACATGGTCTCCCATTGTACTGGAGCTTATTAAAGCACTCACTACAGCAATAACAGTAATCGGGGCCATAGTAGGGGCTTTGAAATTTTCGGGAAAGTGAGGTGAGATAACATGCCTTGTGTAAAGTTTAAATATCAGGACGAGTCCTGTGTGTACCCAAAGCTAATAAACGCTGTAAATATATTGTGCATAGCAAAAGGCCGGGACTGTCTCTGTACCTCGGGCTATAGGAGTGTGGAGAAGCAGAAGACAATAGCAAAAGAAGTCTTGGCAGGCAACCCCGGCAGCCGACAGAGAGAAGATGGCTCTGTGTATAGTAAAAACGGAGAGTGCCTTGCTGCAGCGTATGGGAAAAGCAATCATTGCTACTGTATTGCAATGGATATTTGCGACAGCTGGTTCAAGCTACTTGAGAATGAGGAGTTGAAAAAATACGGACTTGTTAAGCCAATTAGCTATGAACCATGGCATGTTCAGCTTCTGGAACACAACGGGTTAAGCCTTTCACAGAAGGAAGCAATTAGGGTCGGTGTTTTAAAGGGAGTGAAAAAAGACATGACGGTTAAAGAATTTCAAGCAGTGACGGGCCTGAATGTAGACGGTATAGCAGGCCCCATAACAAAAGGAAAAGCACAAGAGTTGCTAAAAGTATGTCAGAAGATACTGGGTAACGACTTTAAAACAGCGGAGGAAACTATTCAAATTACTCAAAAAAATCCTGAAATATGGCTGGAGAGGCTTAAAACAGAACAGTATTTCCGGGATTTCGTGATGAATATAGTTGAGAGAATGAAAGGAGAACGGCAATGAAAGAGAAAATAGCAAAGCTAATTGATGTAAAAACAATAGTTACCTTTGTTCTGGTAGGGGCATTAATCGGGTTCATTATTACAGGAAAGCTGGAGGCCAAGGAAATAGTACCTTTGACCACAATGTCAGTTTCATTTTTCTTTGCGGTTAAGCTTAATAAGACATAACAGAGTTTACCATAATTGTATTAAAAAATAAACAATGGAAAAGGGGTTGAATGAAATTAAGAACAGTATTATACTATATAAATAGAACATATGTTCTGTTATGACAAGGAATAAGTGCGAGTACTAATTAAATTGGAGGTAAAAGGCTGATGGGAAACCAAAGCAGGGGTAAATTAATTGATAGTATCATAGAAGGCAAAATCACTTCCGTATGCAATAGAGAATGTCTTAATATAAATTATATGGAACTTCAGAATCAATTAATTGAAACCAGAAAGCGGATAGCCGGTGATTTACGTGACGACAAGCTAAGACTTCTGGAAATATACGATAAATTGAACAACGATATATCCGAATTAGTATTCAAGGCTTTATACATAGAAGGGTACAAGGATGGAAAGAGTTAGCATTAGCTTTATACCATTGTAATAGCGAATATATGCATATTGGGAAGGTAGGGAAGGGAAATACCTCTTACCATAGCGGGGTTGTTGAGTTTATAGGTTTTTGCAAATATTTTTACTTTGGAATTATAAACCTGTATTTTGCCGTCAAGCCATTCGCACGCCCTACCCTCCCATGCGACAGATTCACCATAGAGAGGCGAAAAAATCAATTCTGTAAAGCCTATATTAATTACTTCTGTACTGCCGTCAATAAACCTGAGAATTATTGATTCCTTAAAACTTCCGAAGTCTGCTGTTCCAAGGAGCATTATATTGCTGCATTCAACCTGAGAGAATTCCAGTTCCTGTCCGGAGCATGAGATATTATCAAATTGGCTTTCAACAATCACTGGAAATTTAAACTTCATACCATCCACTTCCCATATATTATTAGAAGGAATATTATCAGAAACAAAAAACATCCCTGCACCATTCAGGTTTGCTCTGCCGGTTTCGTCCAATAAAGTTCCAAAACCCTTATTATTGAAATAATTTGATAAATTTAAATAAGAATAGTTGTTAAAATTCATGTTTTCAGGTATTTTAGATACGCTTTCAATATTTTTTAAGACATTGCTATTAATATGTGAAGTACCTGATGCAGTTTTAATCAGAAGATTTAGGGTTTCTTTTTCAAAGGCACAGATTTCTCTGATATGAGGTGGAATTTTTGATTTAATAATTGACTCATTCTTAGTCAGGATGGCCTTTGTTAAAATTCCTCTCAACACATCCCATTTATAGCTTACCTGCTTTAGCTTTTCGGAAATAGGGAGTAATTCGGGGACATTGTATTTTGCTGCTGTATGCTCTAAAAATCTTGCGTACTGCTGTCTACCTCGATTTACGGATTGAAGGTTAACGTAGTAAGGCATGTCGATAACTCTATTGGCTGATTCTGTTTCCTTTTCTACACAAACCCCGTCTTCAACGCTAGCTGCAAAATCTTCCATACTGTTGAAAATATTTTTACCGCCTCTTTCACCTTTAAGCTTTTGTGAAAAGGTTAAGATAAGCTCTTTCCAATTGTAGTCTGATATTTCATCATTAGTTATTTCAAAAGTAAACAATACTCCAAGATATCCTCTTATAAAATCATTGAAACCGAGTATAGCGTCTTTTTGCAAGAAGTAGGGATCAGTGCAGTAAAAAACTTCTTTTTCCGTATCAACACCCGTTATGAGGAACCAGTGCTTTCCATGCTGATTTTTATTGGGATCCCATGAATAATAGAAAGTGTCCATAAATATTCCGGCAGGATTGCCGTCCATAATATAGCTGGTTATAATCTCAATTACTTCTTGAGGATTCATATTATTATCAAAAGAGACTTTAATACCGTGATAGAGATGATAAAGATCGTATACTTTACCTCTGTCATCATTTATAGAATTACCTGTGCCATTTATTTTGTAATTCTCTATATCAAACCCAAATCCCCATGCCTGAGAATACATTAGAATATACTCACGATTGTAGAAACTTGATACAGAAATCATACATTCTTCAAAGCAATTGGCAAAGTCACTGTGAAACGGTGTTATGTCAAGCCGTTTGGAAATATTCACGTTAAAACCCCACTTTACAAATCAATACTATTATTACCAGTTTTAACAACTGGAGCATTTAATGCTATTTTATAGAAATGTTATAACAAATACAAGTTAAACAACATAAAATAAAAAAAGTGCACCTCCAAAAGTTAGATTTTTATCCAAATTTGGGATGCACTTCGATATATAGTTTAGGCTAATATACTTTCAAGTTATTTTTCAAGCACTGTTACTGACTTAATAACTACTTTTTCCGTAGGAAGTGAAACCTCACCTCGCATATTTGGGTTCGCTTCTACAGGAGTACTTGTTATTTTATCCAAAGTTTCTTCACCGCTTGTCATCTTACCGAATGCGGCATATTCGCCGTCAAGGGTGGCTGCTGGTCCATCCATTATAAAGAACTGACTGGATGCAGAATCAGGGTCATAACTTCTCGCCATAGATATAATACCTTTGGTGTGTTTCAAGGTATTTTGCGTAAAACCATTTGAGCTGAATTCACCTTTTATGTTCTTGTCTGAACCTCCTGACCCGTCAGCCTTGGGGTCACCGCCCTGTGCCATAAAGCCCTTTATAATCCTGTGGAAGGTCAAGCCGTTATAAAAACCGGATTCAGCTAACGATACAAAGTTCTTTACTGTTTCGGGAGCGTATTCAGGATAAAGCTCAAAAGTCATTTTATCACCATTTTCCATTTCAAACTGAATTTTGGGATGACCGGAAGGCTGGTTTGAGCTTCCCTGTGATCCCGGCTTACCGCATCCGGAAAGTATGACGGTAAATATAAGTCCGGTAATTATGAAAAAAGCAGTTTTTTTAAAAAGATTTTTAAACATTTTAAATCCTCCTATGTGTAATAACTATTAAAAGGCCTAGCCATATATAATTAAATAACATTATTGTGTAAAATGTATATACTTTTTGTAAATTTATTTAGAATATTGTCTCCATTTAGTAAATTTAAAATTCTTTTAAAATAACACTTGCAATTTTAAAAGTAATGTGTTAAATTATAATAGTTGTCAGCGGGAATGAATAAAACACATAACTGCTGAGCATACTTATAAATACAGTCGTCGCGGGATGGAGCAGTTGGTAGCTCGTCGGGCTCATAACCCGAAGGTCGTAGGTTCAAGTCCTGCTCCCGCAACCACACATAAGAGGCTTTCGAGAAATCGATAGCCTTTTATTTTTGTGCAAAAGTACCCAGCCTGATTTAGAAGTGGGCTATCTTAATCAGAAAAATACCGTATCATATAATACGTCAACACATCTGGATATATTATTCCTAAAATTCCTAAGCTTGAACAGACTAATAGTGAAGTATATTATTAAAACGAATAAGAAGTCAAAGGGTGAATTGGCATTTTTTATTATTACTAGCCATAGAGAATATTGTTAAATAATTAACAAACAGATATAGACAAGAGTGTTAAATTTTTATCAATAAACATGAAAGTTTTATTAGAAAGAAATGTAATATGAAAATACTGTGAAAAAAGATAATTGAGTAATCAAGGGAGGTAACCCAAATACACATTGGGTAGCAAATTTCACTAATATTTTGTGGCCGTTATACGGCTCATGGAGGCTAATATGATTTATAGTTATTATCCAGGATGTACATTAAAAAATAAAGCCAAAGTTCTTGATAAGTATGCCAGAATTTCAGCCCAAGAGCTGGGGTTTGAATTGGAAGAAATAGAAGACTGGCAATGCTGTGGTGCTGTATATCCGCAAGCAGCAGACGAGATTGCTACAAAGCTAGCCTCTGTTCGTGCACTGAATAGTGCTAAAGAAAAGGGACAGGATTTGGTAACTCTCTGCTCAGCCTGTCACCATGTTATAAAGCGTGTAAATGATGATATGAAGCAAAATGAGGATATTCGAACAAGGGCTAACAATTATCTTCAATTAAAAGAGCCCTATATTGGGGAAACACAAGTGTTTCATTATCTTGAAGTACTACGGGATAAAGTTGGATTTGACACTCTAAAGGAAAAAGTAAAGAATCCTCTAACCGGAAGAAAGATTGGTGCATATTATGGCTGTATGCTTCTTCGTCCAAGCAGTGTAATTCAATTTGATGATGCTGAGAATCCAACAATCATCGAAGACTTTATTCGTGCTCTTGGTGCAGAAGCAATTATTTACCCATATAGAAATGAATGCTGTGGTGGATATATTTCATTAAAAGAAAAAGAATTAGCAGGAACAATGGTAGATAGAATTATGGATTCCGCAACATATAAAGGTGCAGAAGAGATTATAACCGCCTGTCCTCTATGTTTATATAATCTAAATAATAGTGGTGAAGCGAATAAGCTCCAAGTACATTATTTTACTGAAATACTAGCAGAAGCATTAGGTTTAAAGGATGAATAAGGGGGTGTGTCAAGTGCAGAAAGCAGATAAGGAACAAGCACAACTGATAAAAGAGATTAGCAATGTAGATACAAAAAAATGTATGAAGTGTGGTAAATGTTCTGCCTCATGTCCCTCTTATGAAGAAATGGATATCAGGCCGCATCAGTTTGTATCATATGTACAAAACAACAAAGTTAATGAATTAATGGAAGCGACAAGCCTTTGGAAATGTCTTTCCTGTTTTGCTTGTGTAGAACGTTGTCCAAGAGATGTAAAGCCGGCAAGGCTGATAGAAGCAGTTCGCTTAATGGTAATTCGTCAAAAAGGACAGAATTATTTGT
>JAEZIU010000046.1 GCA_023436485.1 Bacillota bacterium
CTTAATTTTGATATAAGCAGAAAAATTTATAATGAGAAGAGTGATTTTGTAAAGTCTTTTGCAGAGCGTTTTCGTACAGAAGGATCTGGGCAGTTCTGGAATTTAGGTACAATATTAGCAAATTAAACATCTATTGATAAGAGATAAGCAAAAGGGATTGCCATTAGTGGCGATTGTGATAATGAATAATAAAATATATTTTTGGAGGAGTTTCATGATTAGGAAAGCAACAAAATTAGATATTGAAGATATAAATAAGTTGTTTTTCTTACTTGATAAAGATGGTTTAAAGTACCAACCAGAACATTTTAAAATCGGAGAAAGAACAAATGAATATCTTCTAGAGATTATAAACAATCCAATGTCTGATTTCTTATTATTTATTTTAGATAATAGGGTAATAGGCTTTTCTTTATTATACCAAAAGGAGACGGAAGGATTAAGTTTATTAATTCCATGTAAATACGCTTATCTACATGATTTTGTAGTGAAAGAAGAGTATAGAAATCACGGTTATGGAACACAATTGCTTGAAGCATCTAAGCAATGGGCTAAGGATAATGGTATGGATTACTTACGTCTATCCGTATTCCCCTCAAATGACAGTGGAATACGATTTTATAAACGTCATGGATTAATAGAACAAATGCTTACTATGGAATGCCTATTATAGATTCTTCAATAGCAGTATTGCTACTTCGCTAGTGAGCTCCCCATTTTATTTATACGCTGATATCAGTAATTCTATATTTAAGAATGTACGGTAATATAACATAGCTATGGTATGCTGTGCGGAAGTGAGAGGTAAAACATGGGGATTATAGTCAGACAATTGACGGATATTGATTACGATAAAGCGAGTAATACTTTGAATTTTGAGGATGCAGATGCAGCATTTATTTTAGCATTAGTAGATATGAAAAAAATGTATTCCATATGGAATGATAATGATCTTGTTGGAGTTGCGCAGCTAAAGGAAGGGAAAAAAGCATTTGTATATGTATTTATCGATAAACCATATCGTTGTGATGGATTCGGAGATATGGCATTGATATTATGCGAACAAATCTTACTAGATACCGGTGCAGACACAATAATGACGAACTATCGGATAGATCATGATGCTTCTAGATTGTTTGCTAAAAAACATGGATACATACGAAGTTTCTTATCTACTTATATGAAGTACAACGGTGATAAGTTTGATATCCCATTTTTATCGATTCGTGAATACAATGATGAAGATTATGAATCAGCTCATGAAATGTACGCAAGAGCATTTCATGATATGCGTACTCATGTTGGTGGCTTTCCGGATTCTGTGATAGAACAGCCGAGCGAATACATGCGAAGACATTGGGATTCAACAAAACATGAGAGGTTTGTATATGTTCAAGATAACGAAATAATTGGTTACGCTCATGTTGTAAGGAATGAGATTGGAAGTATCAGTATAAAATCAGAATTTCAAGGCCAGGGCATTGGTCGAATGTTTATGAAGTTTATATGCAATAAAATTTTTGAAGAGGGGTATAAGGAAGTATTACTTTACTGTGTTGTCGGAAATTGGGCAAAATTATTGTATGATAGTTTGGGCTTTATTGAAATATACACTTCTGAATATGCGTTAAAGTCTGTACACTAAAGCACTATGATAAGATACTAAACTGACTATAAAAGCCTATATAGATAAGAAACCCGAATCTAATAGGGTAGGAGGTTAAATTGGAATATTATAAAGAATTACGCAAGTTTGTAGGACACAGACCTTTAATACTACCGGGTTCTGTTGTCATTATAGTAAACAACATGGGTGAAATATTATTACAGGAAAGAGATAATAACTTTTGGGGCTTGCCAGGAGGGTTAATGAATTTAGGAGAGTCATTAATCGAGACTGCAAAAAGAGAAGTATATGAAGAAACAGGGCTGAAAATTGATAATTTAGTATTACTCGATGTATTATCTGGTCCTGAATATTTTTATAAAAATCCCAATGAAGACGAACTGTATTCCGTAACAGCAGTTTATACAACAACTGATTACATAGGGGATTTAGTACCTGATATGGATGAAAGTAAAAACTTGAAGTTTTATAATATTGATTTTTTACCTAAGCAAATGGAGCCTGAATATAAGGATTGCATAAAAGCTTATCTCAGGACAATTAGGATTTAACATAAATAACTATTTTCTATTAAGATTGAGATATGAATAAACTTCTCCTTATGTTTATTAAGCAGATAGACCGTCAATACATTAGTGATTTGCAATAGTTAGTGATTAAAAGTGAATATTGCTTTTATAGAGGCTTTTGACGATTTAGTATATTTCTTAATGCAACGATTACTAACGCCAAAAAAGGAGGATGTGTGATAAATGAATTGGTCACAGTATGATGAAGTAAACGATATCATAGAAAAATTACTGAATGGGCATCGACAAGTCTTTGGGGATAAAATGGCAGGCTTTTACTTGTATGGCTCGTTAATTTGGGGTGATTTTGACATTGTTTCCAGTGATATAGATACACTATGCGCAATAACTTCCGAGGTGACTCCTGAGGAAATTGAGTGTCTTCGCATTATGCACGAAGAATTAGCTGATGAAAGCCCACTGTGGAGAGGTCGTGTTGAAGTACATTATGCTTCACTCGACGGACTAAAGCATTTCCGCAAGGTTACATCCAAAATGGGGAATATTTCTCCCGGTGAACCGCTACATATCATTGACGCAGGGATTGAATGGCTCGATGAATGGTATTGTGTACAAGAATATGCCATCACGCTCTATGGCATTGATAAGCTAGAAGTGATACCTCACATAGAGAAATCCGAGTTCATTCAAACAATTTGCAGTTACGCGCGCAGTTTTCGGGAGCGCATTAAGGCAAGCGAATATAGCAGCTATAGCCAAGCTTATGCAATTCTAACCTTGTGCCGTGCGCTTTATACAGTAAAAAACGAAAAGCAAGTCTCAAAACTTGCGGCAGCTCATTGGGCAATAGATTTTCTGCCAGAATATCGCAATATTATCAGCAATGCGCTTATATTGCGTCACGAACGTGATTCATCTGCTCAAAATCCGTTTGAAACATTTGTCCTTGCCGAAAAATTCGTAAACGATATTGTTGACCGGTTCTTCAACTTTGATCAGAGAGCAGATTGTGAATAGTATAAGTTTGTACTGTCAGAATGCCTCACGTTCTTTCATAATTGTGAAGTTAGCGAACTTCCCATAATGTTTATTAAGAATATGATGTTAATGATTAACAGTTTCGCTGTTGGTGGCAACTACGAAGTAGATGATGCTTTTACTTTTTGTTATTAAGCCTTGGCGTTTTAATACAATTTAGATTGAAAGGGTGATTTGATATGAAGAAAACAGTAGTAATTTTAATGGTGGATAATAGGAGGGTGACTATAATTTAGCCATCTATAATATGGAGGTTGATTTATGTTTTATAATTGGATTAAGCCAGAAGAATTTTCTTTTAATTCTTTTTTATTAATGGACAGATGGATAATAAGGATGATATGTCACAATTATATGGGGCATAATGAGTTTAACAAAAATCTTGGTATCGCTTTAGAATATAATCCCGCAGTAAAATGGTATTTCATTCACAAATGTCCTGAAAGTAAGCCTTTTGTTGAAATGTTGACAACAGGTATACCAAAAAATCTTTCCCAAGAAGATGTACGTAAGGCAGAGGTTTTTGTAATTGGTGAAACGGAAACTTCCATAGTATATGTATATCCTGAGAAAATGAACAGCAACTGTGATTACATTTATAATTGGGACAAAAAGTATTTATTTGAACTTGCTGATTTTACTGATAAGTTAGTACTTGATTTAGGAAGTGGTACAGGCAGACTTGCATTTGCAGCCGCAGAAAAAGCCAAACGTGTTTATGCAAGTGAACCTACCGAAATGTTGAGAGAGTATCTGCGTAATAAAATTCGTAATGAAAACATTGAAAATGTTATAGTTTTAGATGGTACTATAGAACAAGTTCCATATGAAGATAACACCTTTGATATTGTAATGTCAGGTCATGTAATTGGTGACAATTATGACCGTGAAATTGAAGAGTTAACAAGAGTTGTAAAAAATGGTGGCTTCATTATAGACTGCATTGGTGATGACAACAGGAAAAGGATACTAAACGAAGAATTTTTAAAGCGAGGGTTTGAAGCATTTTATCATGTTAGTAAATCGGGTGGAGACATTTATACATACCGTAAAATGGTTAATAAATAAGGCGATTTATTTTATGCTTAAGTGAGTAAAACCGGTTTTTGGGCTGTAGTAATTGAAAAAATGGGTTACTACAGCCTGTTATAAAATATCTAATGATAGGACACGATCGTATCAAACTGTGAATTATTAAAGATACAGATAGGATTTTCTAATTCGGTTTTTATATTTATGAGATGAAATGGAGTGTTGTCAATGAAACATGATAGTTCAACAATATCGTGGAATCAACTTGGAGAAGAATGGTTTGAATTAGCACAAACAGGTGAAAGTAGAATGTACTTTATTATGCCTTATATGTTAAGTTTATTGGGAGAAGTTCAAGGGAAGAAAATATTAGACCTCGGTTGCGGAGAAGGTGGGTATTCACGTGAGTTAGCTAAAAGAAATGCTGTTGTTGTAGCTATTGACTGTTCTGAAAATAGTATTGCGTATTCCGCAAAACAAGCTGAGGTTAACGGATTGCAAATTCAACATTATATACGTAATAGTAATGATTTATATGGCATAAATGACAATACCTTTGATATTGTTCTTTGCTCTATGATGTTAATGGATTGTGAAGATTTTGAAGGAACTATCAGCGAAGTAGTAAGAGTTCTAAAAACATCAGGAAGATTATTTGCAAGTGTTCTTCACCCATGTTTTGACGGAAATCACGACCATGGAATTGGACGACAAGGCGTAGGAATTAATCGTGAAGTAGTTGTAAAAAATTATTTTCAGCCAACAGAATGGGAGGCTCCTTTACCAAATGGTACAACATCGGTTGTATGGAGGCATAGGACATTTGAAGATTATGTAAAAACATTTATAAAAAGTGGATTGACTATAGTAGATTTAAATGAACCCCGTCCAACAAAGGAACAAGCACAGATTTCAACGGCTCTAGCTTGGTTACAAAAAATACCGTTGTTTTTATTTTGGGAATTAAAAAAATAAAACAGCAATGATAATGAGTATAACATAAAGGCAAATTTTATTGTTGAGATAACTTAATTCGCCATCGTTTACTATTACGATATAAAAATTTTATATAATGGGGAGATTGGATTATGAAAGATAATAAAGTATTAGTTCAAAATAAGACAAGTTGGGATTTTATAGCCGATGAATGGTTTGGCTCAACTGCACTACCTACATACGGTCCAACTTTACCTAAAGAAGATACTTTGAATTTGTTTAATTCATTAGAAAATAAAAAAGTTTTAGACATTGGTTGTGGTAGTGGACATTCTTTGCTATATACAGCTAAGCAAGGGGCTAAAGAGTTATGGGGTTTAGATTTATCTTCAAAACAGATAGAGAATGCAGGAAAACTGCTATCAGAAAATAAAGTAAATGCAAATTTATTTGTGTCACCTATGGAAGATAATCCTGGCATACCAGAAAATTACTTTGACTTTGTTTACTCGATATATGCATTTGGGTGGACTACCGATTTAAAGCAATCCATAGATTTGGTTCATAAATACTTAAAGAAATCTGGTGCTTTTATATTCTCTTGGGATAACCCATTGATGAAGTGTATAGAAGCAGAAGGGAATAAGTATACAATTTTTAGGTCGTATTTGGATGAAGCAACTATAGATTTAGCAAAAGGCAATCAATCAATGACAATAAAGAACTGGAAATTATCTTCATATATCAATGAACTAGCATCTGCAGGATTTAAAATTGATAAGTTGATAGAAGAAACCGATAAGGACATACTTGTCCAGGAACATGATTTTACACCGAAATACTATTCAAAGCATAAGGCTAAATTAATTAATACATCGTTTATCATAAAAGCAATTAAATTATAAAACTTGAATGCGAATAGCTGTTAGTTCACCATTTTTTTTTATTGCGATGTAAATCAACTACCCATTATGTTTATTACCCAGTCATTGCTAAAATAGTAGAAACATACTAATACATAAGTGGGTACTTTATTAGGGGATATACCATGGAGACAATTGTAAATGTAAAGGATTACTTTGACAGTTCAGAATTACTGAATATTTTAGCAGAATGTGTATTTTATACAACTTTGGAACGTCTCAAAAACAGAGCATTGAAATATATGAATAGCCCTCAAACGAGCATATATGCTTTTAAGAAGGATAGTATATATGTCGGGATCATTGTAATAGATGCAAGTAATTCAGAACAAATTGAAATACTTGGCTTAGCGGTTATAAGAGGTTTACAAAAAAACGGAATAGGAAGTAAAATGATCAATTTCTGTGTAGAAGTACTTAAATAAGATTTTATTATAGCAGAGACAGACGATGATGCTGTTGGATTTTATAGAAAACTCGGTTTCACAACGCAGCCATTAGGAGATAAATATGGTTAATATAATGCATATTGATTGTTTCAAATTCATGACAGTTGTCAGAATATATCTTATTTTCGATCTATTATGAAACACAGATAAAAATTTTTATATTAAGAAATTCCTTATTCAATCTTAATCTCCTTTCATTGTTATTCAGCAATATCTTAACCAATTTTTTTTAGTAATATTAGTACTGAAAAATGGGAACGAGTGGATGAAGCCTGTATAGGGTAGCAAAGATGGAAGTTGGGGACTTATGCAGAAATATAAGAAATCCAACTATACATAATTTTAATTATTTTGTTCGAATTTCTCAAAAACTTGCCGCGCTACATAGATGAATAATGATTTATCGTATAATAGGGGGATAACTATGACAAAAGCAACAAAAGAAATTCATGGAGATAAGATATTATTGAGAGTGTTAATGGCACTGATAGCCGCTTGTTTGCTATTCATTCTTACTATGATGGCAATTGCACTTCAGTATAATGGAAAATGGAAAATGCAAGCATACGGGCTGTGCTTTAATGTCACTGCCGGATATGTAAGAACATATGAGGTAACTGACAATTACTACACAAGATGCAGTCTATATGACGGAGTGATTATTAATGGAACATTATATAGCGGGATGGGTAAATTTAAATTAGATAAGGATAAGAATCAGCTATATCTAATCGATCGTGGCTCTCAGATGATTTATCGTACCGATCTGCAAACGAGTGATTATTTCAGTCATTTAACTAAGCTGAATTCCTCGGATTCTGTTGCCAAGTTTAAGATGTACTATGAGATATTCAAAGAAAACTACGCATTTGCAGACTTTTATGGTGTTGATTTTGACTCAGAATATCAGAAATATTCGAAATTTATAACAGCAGACACTTCAGATGACACTTTATATCAGTACATGTGCAAAATGGTTGAGGGCCTTGATGATGGCCATGTGGAAGTGAATTTTAAAGGCAAAGAGTATAGTCCTAGCGACTGTGTACCCCATTGGATTACTGATAAAGCAGAACAAAACAAACTGGGAAATGTCATTAAAAGCATTTATGTGAAGGATTATTATAAATTCAACAACTGTTACATACGTTATGGTACCCTAAGGAACGACATCGGATATATCAATATAACCGGCATGGGAATGGAAGAGTTAGATAAATCTGCAACTACCAGAAAAGCTATGGATAAAGTTATGAAAAAATTCGAGAACAAAAAAACTATCGTAATCGATTTGCGCTTTTGCGGAGGCGGTTATGACGAGACAGCTCTTGTGATTTCAGGCTATTTTACGCAGAAGCCCTATCTGGCTTACATGAAACAGGCTTACTATAAGGGGAATTTCACAAAGTTGCAGAATGTCTATGTAAATCCTAATAAGTTGAATTTTATAGGCAATGTTGTCGTATTAACCAGCGGATATACCATCAGTGCTGGAGAAGTATTATTACGATCCCTAACTGCCAATAAGGATAATCATATCAAACTGGTGGGTGAGAAAACTGCCGGTTATTATTCGGATGCGTTAACCAAAACACTTCCCGGAGGCTTTGATTTCAGGATGTCTACGGAGCGGTATCTAGGACCGGATAATTCGATTTTTGAAGGACATGGAACTGTTCCGGAAGTTGAGATACCTGTGAGTGTAGAAGCTGCTGAACAGGGGCAGGATAAGGCGCTCGATTATGTATTGGTTAATTATTAGGTTTTACATAATATAAGGCTATAGTAGAATAGAAGAGGGTGGTTTCTCTAAAGCGTTACTACCCATTACTATTTTAGCTCTGTTAGACAAAAGAGATTGATATCAAGTAATTATGTAATGTATAATATCACCATACTGATGATTCACAATAGTTACATAAAGCGAACTACATATATTATGAAAGGAAGTGAAATGTTGAAAAAAATATGCTTTTTTATCGGTTGTAGTATTTTATTGGTTTTTATATTTATGAGCTGTTCAAATAAAGATTCAACCGATTTGGAGGAATCCATAAAAGAGCCAACTGAAATTGTAGAGACTTTCTTTAGTGCTTTTGAGAAAGCAAATTATGAAAGTATGGAAACCTTCTGTACAGAAGAATGTGTTGATAAATATTTTCACGAGGATGATGTTTTTGGAATGGTTTGGGCAAGGGCAACAAAAATCGGAGAAATGCAAAACAATCTGAATGAGAATGAGTGCGGTATCTTCGTTAATGTCGAAATGGAAACAGCTAAGACATCAGCATTGTATCCTGAAACCGAAACCTCATTTTATGTTGTTCTTAAAAAGCAAAACGATAAGTCTTGGCTTATTGATTCATTTGTTACTGGGTATTAGTAAACATATTAATTATTGAATTATAAGGGAGATAAGACCAATGGATATGGTTGCTATTAAGCAGTTAGCTTACGAGCTTTTGGGTAATAAGAATAGCCATCATTGGAAGGAAAAGGGTAATAAATACTATCATGGCGAGAGAGTTGCATCACTAGTTATTAGTCTTAGAAAGCTAATACTTCCAGAGGACGACAGCCACGATGATATACTTACCGTTGCGGCATGGTTTCATGACATAAGTAATGGTGAGGA
>JAEZIU010000060.1 GCA_023436485.1 Bacillota bacterium
GATAGCAATCTAGACGATGGCTTTACTCCACTAGATTTATCACAGGCAGTGAGGACTAGAATGAAAGAATAACTTTAGTGATATTTATAGTAAGATACTAATTGGAGGACTAACATGTTTAGCGAAAGTATTAATCATCTGTGGAAACAGTATATTGAAACTAAAGATGCGGCTGCAAAAGAAAAGTTAATAATTCAATACGCTTACCTGATAAAGTATGTTGCAGGGAGATTAAGTATCTATTTCGGTTCAAATGTGGAATTTGATGATTTAGTTGGATACGGTGCATTTGGGCTTATAGATGCAATAGAAAAATATGATATCGCTAAGGGTGTTAAATTTGAAACATATGCCTCTTTAAGAATAAGAGGTTCAATTATAGATAGCATACGTGATATGGATTGGGTTCCTAGGTCACTAAGGCAGAAAAACAAGGAACTGGAAAAAGTATACGCTGAGATAGAAAACGAAATAGGCCATACTGCAACGGATAATGAAGTTGCTAAAAAATTAGGATTGAGTATGGGTGATTTTTATAAATTATTAAATGACGTAAATGTATCCTCTATGATGTCACTGGATGAGTTCATGGAACAAAATTACGAGAGAGGGCTGGAGATATTCAGTGAAAGTACTGAGGACAAGCCGGAAGCTTCTCTGGAATTTAATGAAATGAAACAACTTCTTGCAGATTCTATAGATAAGTTACCGGAGAAAGAAAAGGCAGTGATTACATTCTATTATTTCGAAGAACTGACTTTAAAGGAAATAAGTGCTATAATGAATGTAACCGAATCAAGAATTTCACAACTGCACACAAAAGCACTACTTAGAATGAAGGGAAAGCTGTTTAGACATAGGATAATGCTTGAATCATAAAGGAGAATATATGGTAGAACAAAAAGATTTAAAGATTTTGGTAACCGTTTCACCAGACGAACTTAAAGCTTTTATAACACTTTACAATACAGGAGACAATATAGCAATTCAAAAACAAGATATCATTAGTGCTCTTGAAAGTCAGAGAGTAGTTTTTGGAATTAAGGAAGACATAATTAATTATCTTATTGAAAGCCCTATGTACAACGAAGCATTTTGTGTAGCTGAAGGTATCGCACCCCAAAACGGAAAAAATGGGATGGTTACATATCATTTTAATACTGATGTTAACAAAACTCCAACCCTAATGGAGGATGGTAGAATAAATTACAGAGAACTAAACCTGATTCAGTCAGTTAAGGAGGGTCAGGTACTTTGCTCGTTAGTTCCGCCTGTAAAAGGAGTTGAAGGAAAAACCGTTAAAGGGAGAGTTGTTAATGCAGTTAACGGAAAGCCTGCGGTACTCCCAAGGGGTAAGAATGTTTCAATGTCTTCGGATGGACAAAACCTGATTGCAACAACAGCGGGAGAGGTTGAATATCTTGACGCTACAAAAGTAAGCGTATATACAAACCATGAAGTTCCTGCAGACGTAGATAATTCAACAGGAAATGTAAGCTTCGTAGGAAGTGTTATTATCAAGGGAAATGTTTTATCAGGTTTCTCAGTAGAAGCTGGTGGAAATGTTGAAGTCTTTGGTGCTGTTGAAGGTGCAACAATCAAAGCCGGCGGGAATATTATATTACGACGGGGAATGCAAGGTATGGGTAAAGGAACACTCATTGCCGGCGGTGATATAGTAGCGAGATACATAGAATACAGCAGCATAGAAGCAAGTAATAATATTCAGGCAGAAGCCATAATGCACAGTAATGTGAAATGCGGAAATAAGCTGGAGCTAACCGGTAACAAGGGACTTTTGGTAGGAGGTACGTGTAAAGTCGGCAACATTGTTGTCGCTAAGGTTATCGGATCACATATGGCTACAATTACCGACGTGGAAGTTGGTGCAGATCCTTCTGTAAGAGAAAGATACAAAAATGCAAGAGAAGAAATGATTTCAATGGAAAGTGATATAAAAAAGGCAGATCAGGCAATTACAATATTACGCAAGATGGAAAGTGCGGGTGGGTTAACTCCGGATAAACACGAGATTTTAACAAAAAGTGTCCGGACAAAAGTATATTTATCATCAAAGATTGAGGAAGTAAAGCATGAAGTGGCAATTCTGGATGAAAAGCTGCAACAAGAAGGCAATGGCAAGATACGTGCATTAAGTTATATTTATCCAGGAGTAAAAGTTTCAATTGGAACATGTATGATGTATGTAAAGGAACCTCTTCAATACTGTACCTTGTACAGAGATGGTGCAGATGTACGTGTTGGGCCCATTGACAAGTAATAAAGAGATCAGATGATGCTCTTTCCATATGCTTATTATAAGGTATTGCTAAGGATTGTTTATTTAAGTAAATCCGGCATGGGGGGCGGTTTTTTTGTCAATCAAACCTATAGATTTTCAGATGGTAATTCCAAAAACATCTGAAGTATCAAAAATGTATAACGACGACGTTAATAAAAATCAGGCAATTCATCAGCAGCAGCAAACATCCAATCAGACGAACATAGACAATAAGTTAAAACAGGTTGTAAATAGAGAAAATGTTCAAAACGGTCGTGTTAAAGAAAAACAGGAGAAAGACAATCAAAGACAGAATGAAAAGAAAAAGAAACGGCAGAATAAGGATGACAGGCCTACAATTGATATTAGGGTCTGATAAAAACAAAGGATAAGTTTTAGAGGTGGATATGGGAGCATTTTAC
>JAEZIU010000127.1 GCA_023436485.1 Bacillota bacterium
GCCTCAAGCCCCTCCGTATGGTCAGAGTGTCCGTGGGACGCAATAACAATATCAACTCTTTTTGTACCCTTGTCAAGAATATATGGTATCATAACTGACTCACCTATATCAAATTCTGATTTCGAGTTTGCTTCACGTCCGCCTCCGTCAATAAGTACCTTTATGCCCTGAGCAGTTCTTATAAATGCGCTGTCACCTTGCCCCACATCCAAAAATGTTATCTCAAGCGGCTTAGGTATTAGCGACTTAGCTCCGAATAAAATTATTATAAAGATAATAATTAGTCTTTTCATGTGTTTAGTATATTTTTTATCCTTAAAATAATTTCTGCCTTTAAATACATATATTATCAGTAAGTAGTAAATTATTACCATTCCAAGTGATGGGGTAGGTAATTTTAACATTGAAAATGGTATTTTAGAAGTTACTTCTGTTACAAATAATATGAAGGACAAAAATGTGTTGTTAATGTATCCGATAATAACCGCCAAATGTATATTAAGTAAATCTGCAAAAACCATAATAAAGCCTATTATTGTTATAAATTCAACCAACGGCACAACAAGGATATTCGAAATAATAGAAAATGTTGAAAAATTGTTAAAATAGTATAGCGTAACAGGTATGACTCCCAGCTGTGCAGCAATTGTTGCTGCAAGGGTATCTGAAATTACATTGGGGATATATTTCCACTCTGTATAGGCTTTAATTTGAGGATAAAACATGACAAGTGATAGTGTTGCACCGAATGAAAGCTGGAATCCTATATCATATATTGTATAAGGATTGATAACAAGTAAAATAATGGCGGCAGCTGAGATACTGGTATATATATCAGGTTCCCGCATTATGATTCTTCCTGTCAGGATTATTATTCCCATAATAACCGCCCTGACTACCGAAGCTGAAAATCCCGTAACAAATACAAATAATATAAGTATTATGATTGTTACTATATTTGCTACTAGATTGCTCATTCTCAACTTTTTAAAGATGAAAGCAAACGGCAAAATTATAAATGCAACATTCATTCCCGATGCAACCATGATGTGGGTTAATCCCGCTTTACTGAATGCTGTAAAGGCATTTTCATCCAAGCCGTCCTTATAGCCGATGAGCATACCTTCCAGCAGTCCCGCCTGATTTGTATCAAGAGAATAACTGATTATGTTAATAACTTTATTTTTTATTGCATATCCCAGTCTGTTTATATAGCCTCCGTCCTTTTGACCTGAAACATAAATGTCTGATGCACTGAATAAATACACACGTCCCGAAATTCCTACAGAGGCAAGATACCTTCTATAATCAAAACCTCCGGGATTAGTTGCGGGTTTGGGCTTTTCAATAACCCCTGTGAAACCGATTTTTGTTCTGTACGCTATTTTCTTATTCAATTCGTTTACATAAATAATTATTCTTTGATTAGCCTTTTGGATCTTATTTTTATAAGCAACAGAATCGATTTTAAGAACAAAACTTGACTTGCCATTTTCAGAGTCCTGTACCTCACTATCTACATAACCCTTTATTTCTACCGGATTACCGTAAAACTCATTAAAGCTCCCTGTATACCTATATTCTGCATTATAGAAAAGCATACCTCCTGCTATAAAAAATGAAAGCGTCATAAAAATTATAGTTTTTAAATTACCGAGTTTTTTTAAAAGATAGGTTATAGCAAAGAGCATCACCGCAGAAATTATAAGAAAACGATTCAATCCAAAACCGTTTATAATGAGTATCCCCAGAATAAAGGACACAGCAAAAAGGCAGAGTGGTCTTTTGATTTTCAAATCAGCCTCCATACTTTATTACAAATATTTATTTAATTTTTTCAGAAAATTAAAATTTTAAGAATTAAAAGTTGACATAGACCACAAAAACGTCAACTAAGACGTTTTTGCGGTCTATGATAAGATTTAAATTACTCTTTTAGCACCGATGTAAGTTCCCCTATATGCAGATAAACTCTGAATAAGTACTTTTCCATTGGAAGTTGATGCATGAATAAATTGGTTGTTACCTAAGTAAATACCCACGTGGTCTATAGAACCAGCTGATTTTCTGGAAGATGCATCAAAGAACAATAAGTCGCCGGCTCTTAAAGCCACCTTAGAAACTCTTGTACCGTTTGAGTACATACTGGATGCTGAGCTGTTTAGGCTAACACCGAAATTCTTGAATACGTAGCCTACATAGCCAGAGCAATCAAAGCCGCTTGGACTTTTCCCACCATAAACATACTTTACACCAATAAACTTCTTTGCATATGCAATTACCCTGCCAACAAGAGAATTATCATCATCGCTGACAAATGTTGCAGCTTCCGTAGAACGGGAAGTTTTTGTTGAATTAACCGCTGAAGAAACGAATTTCTTTGAAACGTATCCAACCTTTGATCCTACTTTAATCTTGTGCCATTCAGTGAGTGTATCCAGTATTTGTATGGCGGTTCCCTTTTTAAGAGAGCTTATTACTTTGCTGCTTGTACTGGCACTTACTCTAAAATTGACACCATTAGCATTAATACTTCCTTTCGTGGTCAGAACCTTTATGTAGTCATTACTTACCCAACCGGTCTTTCCATCAAAAGAAATCTTGTACCAACCGCTAGACTTATCAAGCACTGAAACTCTCTCATTGGAAAGCTTAGTGATGACACTTGCTGAAGTATTAGGGTCTTTTCTAACATTTACACCAGTACCCTGAATCTGAGCTGCCTGTGATGCAGCCATTGCTACAGAGCATACTAGCACAAGTGAAAAGGCGAAAATACAACCGACAAGTACCTTGGTAATCTTACCTGTCATTGGCCCCTCCTATAGTAGCGCTTCCGAAGTTAGCTGACGGGCTCGGGCAATAGGACCTCCCTACC
>JAEZIU010000170.1 GCA_023436485.1 Bacillota bacterium
GCTTATTGGTATTATACAGGTCAAAGGTTCCGTTTCTGAAAGTATCATGCCATTTTCCGGTGAACTGAAGAACTTTGGGGTGCTTCGTAACCAGTGCTCTTGACATTAAAGCCACATCATGTGCAGAACTGTAACCGTCATCATTCAATCCGGTACAATCCATAAATTTCGTATCCTTCATTCCCAGCTCTTGGGCCTTGTTGTTCATATCAGCTACAAAGGTTTCCTCGCTTCCGCTGACCTTTTCCGCCAAAGCAACCGCAACATCATTTGAAGAGTGTATTGCCAAAGCATTCAGCATTTCAGTGACGGTAAATTCCTCACCCGGCTCCATATAAGCTTGAGAGCCGCCCATACCAGCAGAATATTCCGATACGCTTACTTTATCGTCAAATGTAAATCTGCCTGAATCAATAGCCTCCATTACCAGAAGCATTGTCATAACCTTGGTTACACTTGCAATTGCAAGTCTTTCATGGCTGTTCTTTTCAGAAAGAACTTTTCCGGAAGCCGCGTCCATCAGTACAGCAGATTTTGCCTTTAAATCAAGAACATTTGTCTTGGTTTCCAATTTAGCTACTGCTGCAACGTCATATTTTGCGGATGCCTCAACTGCAGCTTCGTTTGTATCTGCTAATACTGCAGACGGTAACAGGGTTGTAACTATAGCTATAATCAAAGAAAAAGCTAAAACAGAGTTTCTTTTCACTTAGGTCCCTCCAGTTAACTATTCGTTATTTAAATTCAATTCGTCCTAGTTAATTGTTATGCGGGATAATATTAGGATATTCTATTAAAAATTTATTTTTTTATGTTTCCTTCGCTGTCTATATACGCCAGAATCAGCGGTTTTTTTTCTACAGGCAATTCACTTATTACAACCGCTTCATTCAACAGGGAAACAGCCTGTAAAAGCGTCTCTTCCCTGTTTGTGTACAAAACCGCAACACTATCTCCGACTTCTACCCTGTCGCCGGTTTTTTTATTGAACATAATGCCTGCACTGTAGTCGATTTTACTATCCTTTGTCTCTCTTCCGGCTCCAAGCACAAGTGAAGCCATTCCGATTTTATCGGTTTTCATAGACTGTATATAGCCCGGCTTTTCACATATAAAGTTCATCTTGTAAGTAGGCTGAGGGAACAAAGTATAGTCATTTATAACAGCTTTGTTTCCCCCCTGATTTTCAATCAGCTCAGCAAATTTGGACAGTGCCCTTCCACTTTCAACTGCATTGACGACACTCTTCCTGCACTCTTCGAGATCGCCTATCCCGCTGAGTTCCAGCATTCTGGCAGCCAGTTCAAATGAGACATCTTTCAAATCCTCCGGCCCCTTGTTTTTTAGTGTATCAATGGCCTCGATTATTTCAAGTGAATTTCCTACTGCATATCCAAGGGGTATATCCATATCAGTAACTACCGCAACTGTTTTTCTTCCTGTATTGCGGCCTATTTTTACCATGGCTTCTGCAAGTTCTACAGACTCTTCAAAAGTTTTCATAAATGCACCGCTTCCGGTTTTTACATCCAGTACAATTCTGTCGGCTCCCGAAGCAAGCTTTTTACTCATAATACTACTTGCAATAAGTGATATATTATTTACGGTTGCAGTCACGTCTCTCAAAGCATATAATTTTTTATCAGCAGGAGCCAGATTTCCTGTTTGTCCGGCAATTGATATCCCTTTGCTTTTTACATTATTTATAAACTGTTCTGTTAAAAGGCTTGTATTAAATCCGGGTATTGATTCAAGCTTGTCTATTGTTCCTCCTGTATGTCCCAGTCCTCTTCCTGACATTTTCGCAACCGGTATTCCACATGCAGCCACAATAGGTGCAAGGATAAGCGTGGTCTTGTCTCCAACACCTCCTGTGCTGTGTTTATCAACCTTTATACCCGGTATCAAAGAAAGATCAATCCTGTCCCCTGAATTTGCCATTACGTTTGTCAAATCCGCCGTTTCCCTTTCATTCATCCCCCTAAGGAAAATAGCCATTAAGAGTGCAGCCGCCTGATAGTCAGGAATATTATTATTGCAATATTCCGTTATAAAAAAATTTATTTCGTCCAAGCTGAGTTCAAAACCATCTCGCTTTTTCTCAATTATTTCATACATTCTCATGATATAACCTCCATTGGGCTTTCTTTGGTTCATATAAACCGTATATGTAGCATTTTATCATAAAAAAAGGACATCTCACTAAAAATGAGTGTCCCTTTGTACAACAAAAATTATGCTCTGGGATGAGTCTTTTTGTAAACATCTTTAATTTTATTTTTAGCTATCTGCGCATATATCTGAGTCGAAGAAATATCTGAATGACCAAGCATTTCCTGTATTGACCTGAGATCCGCACCATTTTCAAGCAAATGTGCTGCAAAGGAATGTCTTAACGTATGTGGTGTTATGTCCTTATTTATTTTGGCCTGATTCTTGTAATGTTTTATAATTTTCCAGAATCCTTGTCTGGTAAGACGTTTACCGTTTACGTTTACAAAAAGTGCTAATTCATTAATGTCCTGAATCAAAAAGTTACGGGATTTTTCAAGATAGTCATGTACTGCGGCCATTGATATTGATCCAATGGGAATTGTCCTTTCACGCGTACCTTTATTGCACCTTATAAAACCTAATTCAAAATTAATATCATCTAAGTTTAGTGATATAAGTTCTGAAACGCGAATACCTGTTGCATATAATAATTCAAGCATCGCCTTGTCACGGATTCCCTTAAGATCAAGGCATTTAGGCTGATCAAGCAGCAACTCAACCTCTTGGGTTGATAATATCTGTGGAAGCTTTTTTTCTACTTTTGGTGATTCCAACTCGGAGGTAGGGTCATTGTCTATTACTTTATCCTTAAAGAGGAATTGATAAAAGGACCTTATGGATGCAAGGTTCCTTGATATGGTAGATGTAGCTCTACCCTTTTTCTGTAAATGTAGAAGATAGGCAATTACAGTTGTCTTATTAGTATTTGCGATGTTGGTTACATTAATTTCTTTTAAGTATGTTATGTATTGTTCTATGTCCCGTTTATAGGACTGAAGCGTATTGAGCGATAATCGCTTATCTCTCTCTAGAAAATTGATAAACTTTTCAACATTAGCTTCCATCAAACAACGACTCCTTTATTATCTATTTATCCATTTTATGTAAATGGATAATTATACGAAACCATTTTATTCTATATAATGGTTTTCTATTAATATTCTAATACAAATTATGTAATTTTGAAAGGATTATTTAGGATTTTTATCAATTTTTAACAAATTTTCTATTCGAAATTATATAAATGTTAATAATTTCAACGTAAATGGAGCTATAAATGCATCCAAAATTGTCATAACCAGTATAAATAAGGAAAAGAAAATAGTAACAAAACAGTAGGGCATAAATTTAGTTTTTAATGTATCTTCTTTTTTAACAGGTTTTTTAATCCAATTTTTCATTATTCCTTTTGTTAATCTTATACCATTTACTCCAAGGGCAATAATAAAAGGTACTGTTAGGATTTCTTTGGGGAGAAAACAAAAAACCGATACTAATATTCCCTTCTCTCCCAGAACTCCCATTACAATCCCCGAACTAAAGCCGGTACTGAACCCCCTCATTCCCATGGTCAGGTAATAAACAGGTAATCCTATAACTGTAACGCCAAGAAGCCAAAAAAGTATTATAATTCTCATACTGTCCAGTATAGAAATCTTTAGCAAAGATATTCCATTTACATTATCACTATTTAACAGCTTTAAAAAGCCATTGAAAAATGCAGTCATTTCGTTTTTCTGGTGGTAGTCCAGCTCATTAACTGATAGCGCACCTGCCACAATTCCAATTATATAAAAAACAAATAAACTCAGGTATGTGTATTTATTATCTCTTAAGTGTTCTTTTACTACACTCGCTGTTTTGTGAATCACAATCTTATCCCCCGGCGTCAAATTGTTTTAACCCTTGTTACTTATTAAATATATATGCCGGATAAACATAAGATATTACTATAATTTAATAACTTTTACATTACTTTTCCCGTATAAGTTTCTCTGCCATCATAACACCTATAATAGTCTTTGCGTCAGTAATTTCGTGATTGAGAATCATGTCAACCAGCTTTGAAACATGAATTTTTTCTACATCCAGAAATTCGTCTTCGTCAGTACATGAGTCTCCCTGGGTAAGCTCAGTGGCTGCATACATATGAATAACCTCATTACAGAAACCCGGCGTGGTATGTATGCTTATTAAATGCTCTATCTTTCGGGCACGGAGACCGGTCTCCTCCATTAACTCCCTTTCTGCACATAGTCTGGGATCTTCACCTACTGAATCAAGCTTACCAGCGGGCAATTCAAGCGTAGTCATATCAAGAGGTTTTCTGAATTGCTTAACCATGTACAGCTCACCATTTTCATTTATGGGAACAACTACCGAAGCACCCGGGTGCAATACTATATCTCTTGTAGCTTCCTTTCCGTTTGGAAGGCTGACAGTTAAATTTTGTACTTTAATTATGTTGCCTTTATAAATATCCTCTGTTTTCAGAGTCTTTTCATTATAATCCATGTCTCAGTTCCTCCTAGGTGTTTTTCTTAATTTCATCCGTTGCAAGCTTATCACATCTGTTATTATATTCATTATCTGCATGACCCTTAACCTTTATCCATTTTATTTCATGAATATCTGCAAGCTTAACAAGTTCTTTCCATAAGTCTACGTTTTTTACTTCCTCATTTTTATTCCGCTTCCATCCATTTTTTATCCATTTATCAAGCCACCTCTGTAAAAATGCATTTACCAGATAGGCACTGTCACTGTATAAATTTACCTTACACGGCTCTTTTAGTCTTTTCAGTGCTTCATATGCCGCCGTCAGTTCCATTTTATTATTTGTGGTACTCTTTTCAAATCCGGAAATTTCAATTTTATTCTCACCATACAACAGCACTGCTCCCCATCCTCCCGGACCCGGGTTCCCGGAACAGGCACCATCTGTGTATATTTCTACCTGCTTCATTCCGCCTCCTGATAACCAGAAAATTTTTTATCCGTAGATTTTACCAAGCTCTCTTGCTTTTTTAGTACACTCGTTCATAGCTTCCATTATAGAGTTTCTGAACCCATGTTTTTCTAAAGCTGCAACCGCTTCAATTGTAGTTCCGGCCGGTGAACAAACCTGGTCTTTCAATTCGCCGGGATGCTTACCTGTCTCCGCTACCATTTTTGCACTTCCGGCTACCGCCTGTGAAGCAAGCCTGTAGGCTGTCTGCCTTGGTATTCCTGACAATACGGCTGCATCCGCCATCGCCTCTATCAGCATAAAGATATAGGCCGGACTACTTCCGGTAAGCGCCACTACCTCGTTCATAAGTTTTTCTTCCATGCATTCTACTTTACCAAGTGAACCAAGAAGGTTCATGGCTTCTTTAACTTCACTATCCTGAACGCATGAATCAAAGCTTATCAAAGTCATTCCTTCCCCGATTACGGCAGGAGTATTTGGCATAACCCTGATTATCTTTCTATCTTCGCCTAGTGTATTCTTGTAGGTTTTGAGAGGAATCCCCGCAGCGATACTTATAAAAAGCTTTTCATTTGAAAAAACATCCTTTATATCTTCTAAAACTGTCTTTACGACGTTTGGCTTAACTGCAAGGAATACAAAATCGCATTTCTTTACAATTTCACGTGAATTTTCTTCTGCATTTACTCCCAAGTCACTGCATAATACTTCAAGCTTTGCCTTATCTAAATCAAAAACATGAATATCTGAAGGGTTGACAATCTGTGCACCTATTATTCCTTTTATCATTGCAGTTCCCATCATTCCTGTACCTATAAATCCAATTTTCTTCATAATGTTTCCTCCATTCATATAATTTCCCGTTTTTATCAATACTACTATTATATCTTATAAACAAAATTTGAAAAGTAAATCTGAAATTTCGTTAAAATGGCACAGTACCATTAGTACTGTGCCACAACAAATCCCAACGAATGTTTATTGGTTTCTCATATCAATAACACGCTTTGCTTTTCCAGTTGTTCTTTCAATTGATTTTGGTTCTACAAGCTTTACCTTTGCATCTATCTGAAGAACGACTTTTAATTCATGACGTATCTTTTTCTCAAGTTTTTCTAACTCACTGAACTTTTCAAGAAGTTTCCCGTCGATAAGTTCAACATGTACTTCAATTGCATCCATATACCCGTTTTTAGTAACAAATATCTGGTAATGAGGTCCGATTCCTTCCATACCCACAAGTACACTCTCAATTTGAGAAGGAAAAACATTAACACCTCTGATGATCAGCATATCATCAGTTCTTCCAAGTACCTTGTTCATTCTGACGGTAGTTCTTCCACACTCACATTTTTCCGGGTTCAGTATGGTGATATCCTTTGTTCTGTAACGAAGCATGGGAATTCCCTCTTTTGTAAGTGTTGTAAGTACAAGTTCTCCTTTATTACCATACTCAAAGGCTTCTCCTGTTTCTGAATTAATTATCTCAGGATAAAAATGGTCTTCATTAACGTGCATACCGCACTGGCAATAACATTCACCTGCAACACCGGGGCCCTGTACTTCGCTCAGTCCATAATTTTCAGTAGCCTGTATACCCCATCTTCTCTCAATTTCAGCTCTCATTTCAGGAGTATGACCTTCACCTCCGAACAAGCCAAGCTTTAGTTTAAGCTTACTTTTGTCAAGACCCATTTCGTCTGCAATCTCTGCTAAATAAAGGGCATAAGATGGTGTACCTACTAGAATAGTGGTTCCAAAATCCTGCATAAGCATAAGCTGTCTCTCAGAATGTCCACTGGAGGAAGGAACAACTGTAATTCCAACCTTTTCAAGACCTTGATGTAGTCCAAAGCCTCCTGTGAAAAGTCCATATCCGAAAACAACCTGTGCTATATCATCTTCACTTCCACCCGCTGCAACAACAAGTCTTGCTATATTTTCAGACCAGTTATCCATATCACTTTTTGTATAGCCTACAACTATGGGCTTGCCTGTTGTTCCTGATGACGCGTGAAGCCTTACAATTTTCTTTAGAGGTACTGCAAAAAGTCCGTAGGGATAATTATCCCTTAAATCATTTTTGGTTGTGAACGGAATTTTTTCTATATCTTTTAACGATTGGATATGCTCAGGCCTAAGGCCTATTTCATCAAATTTCTTCTTATACATTGGAACATTCTCATATGCAATTTTTACAATATTTTTCAAACGTTCCAATTGAAGCTCTTTCATAGAATTTCTTGTCATACACTCAACCTGAGTATTCCAAATCATTTTAACTTCCCCCTAGTTATCTTATATTTTTATTCCTATTTTTAGTAACATCATTGCATACATTGATGTTATGAATGTCAAAATTAATGCGAAAACAAATGCTATTCGGATTACTTTGTTTTCTTCACCCAACTTGTCTATTGATGCTGCTGCATTTTGAAGCTTCGCCGGAGAAATTACACTCGCGAGACCTCCTCCAAAAGCTAGTGCCGCAGTAACAATTATAAGTCCGTCAAGCCCCAAATTGAGTTTATTTGCCGTTTGCATCGTGTAGTTTGCAAACATGGCAATGGTTGAACCTTCACTTCCCGTAACAAAACCTCCGAAGAGACCAACAAACCCGGTTATAAATCCATAAGCCCCACTGAATGCATCTGCCGATGCACTAGCCAAGACTTTTATCATACTTTCGGTTTGGTATGCCATTGCTTTAAGACTCCATCCCGAATAATTCATTACATCACCTATTGCAAAAAATATTGCAGCTGAAAACACAGGTCTTGGAGCTCTCTTAATCCATACTTTTACAGAAGCTTTCAACTCTGATTTTTTAGGTTGTATTACAAGCATTGAGACAACTACGGCAACTGCAATCCATGTATATGCATTCCATAGTGCTCTTGTAGCTATCGGCCTTCCATCTACTGCTATTCCCTTTATGGGCATTTTAAAATTGTAAAGGATATCATAAATTGGCTTTGGAAGATTTAATACAAGAATGAAGCCTATCAGTATAATCCAAGGACTTAGGGCCTTCCAGAGAGGGTACTTCTTTTCATATTCTCTTTCTTCATCCGTCAATATACTTTTATCAATAATCTTTTTACCTGTAAGCTTCAGGTAAATTGCCATTGCCAATATTACAGCAAGACCGCTTAAAACTCCTGTCAATGTTACCAGATTATCAACCTTGTTTGTGAAATATGCTACAAGTGCTATAACTCCGCCCGTTACTATACATGGTAAGAAGCCCTTCTTTATTCCGTTCCATTTGCCAACGATATACAGCATACAGAAGCCGATTAAAGTTGAAACCAAAGGTAAAAACATGAAAAACACTCGTCCTGCCTGTGAAGGTGTTATTTCATGTCCTTGTCCCAAAAAGTTGTTTGCAAAATCCAGAAATGCCACAAGAGGAGCACCAAGAAGTGAGTATGTACAAAGTGAATCATATCCTATAGATGGAAGTGCTATTGAAACATATGTGGAATAACCCATTGCAAGGAGTATAGGAGGAAGTATTGATACAGGTGTAGCACCCACAGCTACCATTAAGGTACCAAATCCTATATTAATCATCATAATCTGAACTGCTTTATTATGACTTGCTATTGTCTTTATGAATATTATTATTCTTTTCAGAGCTCCGGTTTTTTCCATATAAGCCATCATAAATAATGATGTCAATACTATCATTGAAACTGGAAATGATCGAATAAATCCAGAAACAGTCGATCGGAAAATAACAGGCAAAGATGTTTTAAAGAATAGAAATGCTACAGCAGATACACAAAGCCAGCCGACAATACCACTTATGTCCGCGGACTTCTTAAAAATTACAAGCATACATACTATTACCAATATTGGTAATAGCGTCAAGATAAGTGACCCTACCATTCTACCGTCCTCCACAAAAATAAATTAATAAATTTAAAACCCATTCTACTAAACTACGAATGCAAAGCAATAACGATGCAATAATATTTTATTACAAACTTCTACAAAAATAAAGAATTATTTGGAGGAAGTTGCAGAATTTTCAGAAGCATAGTATTTTGTGAATAACTGGTAGTAGGTATATGTCTCCTCTGCATATTTTTCTTTTGTCTTAATAGGTCCGATATTTGTTGAAATTTTCGATTGATTGTATTCAGACATTATCTTTTTTAACTTTTCCTTTGTAAGAGTACTAAGGTTTACGTTTTTGTCCCCGGTTATTTGAATTGCCCTCGCTTTTAGCTGAACAGCACAAAAATATACTGCCAGTTCGGGGGTTTCCAACATTTCCCTTATTTCTTTATCGGAATAATTTATAATCAAAGAACTTTTACCGTGTACAACCTGTTCGTTAAGGCGGACGTTATCTATACCTATCTGACAAATACCTATTGATTTCCCTCCCAGAAAGGGAACACCATCGAGCATATCCTCCTGACCGAGAAACATCATTTCCCTGAATAAAACTGCAGATAAAAAGGCCTTGGGCATCTTTTGTGCTTTTGCAGTCTTTGCAATTACAGGCTCAAGTTCTTTTAGGGCATCAAAAGTATACTCAAAATCATTAATATAATAAAAATCAAGTTTTCTATTTCTGTATGAATCTGAATCAACCTGACTATTTAACTGCTGAGTGATACTTTTAACCTCAGGTTTGTACATAAAATCGCTGAAAGCAAAATCGTCACCCGAACTGCTGTTATTATTTTTTTCCTGAAGATACATATATTCATTAGTGTTTACGCTATTTAAGCTGTTAAGAGTTTTTCCATCATATGTACTGTTTAATTGGTATTTGTATGTTACATTATCTCCATTGTAGTTCGATGAACTCCCGGTATACCTGTCACCCTGAGATGTTCGTTCACCATACATATACTTCATTTCTTTTTCTTTTAATTTTTCAAATTCAATTCCTATATGATCCTTTATATGTATATATCCGTTTGCATAATTAAGTAACGTAAAACATGTCATTATCATAATTAAAGAAAAAGCGATTTTTTTCTTTAATCCAGCCGTCTTCATATATTTTCCTCCATGCACCGATTCTCTTGGCACAATAATGTAAGTATTCAGCTTTTAGTCAATATCCTTATTTGTTATACATATTTATAAAAGAAATGTCAATTATTCTATTTTACCAAAAACAATTAAATTCAGTAAGTGTTATCCATTACCGCCTGATAAATCACTTTATTTGCTAATATGTATGTTTTCCTCGAAGGTTTGCGAAATTGCTCAAAGTCTTTATTTTCTAAGGATTTCAGGCATAAAAATAGACAAAAACATAGGATTAACCCCATCCTTTTTTGTCTATTTTTAATAGTCCCATATTCAAAATTACAATATAGTAATTTTTATTTTAAGGCTTCGATAATCGTTTTTTCAACCATTTTGAGTTTGGCTGCAACTTCGTCTATTTCAACATCCGACTTTTCCTGCTTTAAATCATTTTTTAGTATTTCTGATAATTCATCAAATTCTTCTTTCAATGTTTCAAGCATTTCAACCACCGCAAGACGTCTAAATCTCTTTTTGGCATTTGCACTCGGAATATGTTCGTAAATACTTCCTCCACTTATGACATAACTCTCTCCTCTTGAGGGAACTATGCACTGCAAGCCAAGCTCATCTGTAATAGTCTGAGCGAATGAAGCAGCAACGCCCTGTTCTCCGTGAACAACGAATATTTTCTTTGGCTTTCTTCCCATGCTTCCAATCCAAGAAAGAAGACCTGACTTGTCCGCATGGCCTGAAAATCCGTCAATAGTCTCTATTCTTGCATTTACAGATATCTCTTCGCCAAAAAGCTTAACCTTCTGAGCTCCATCCTGTATTTTACGTCCAAGGGTTCCTTCAGCCTGATACCCCACGAAAAGAATTGTTGATTCCTTACGCCAAAGGTTATGTTTCAGGTGATGTTTTACTCTGCCTGCATCACACATACCGCTGGCCGATATAATTATCATGCTTTCAGCTTTTTCATTGAGCTTTCTTGATTCCTCGGGAGATTGTGTAAATTTAAGGGCCGGAAAGTCAAGGGGATTGTCACCGTTTGCAATATATGCCTTTGCTTCCGCGTCAAAGCAGTCGAGGTTTTGCCTGAATATCTGGGTTGCTGAGGTTGCAAGAGGACTATCCACATAAACAGGAACATTCAATATTTCATTTACCTTGTCACCGAAAACGTCCATGTGCTTGTTCAGATCATATATCAGTTCCTGGGTTCTTCCCACTGCAAAGGATGGAATAACCACATTTCCTCCCTTTGAAATTGTTTCAGATATGATGTTTATAAATTTTTCTATTTTATCGGTTTCTTTTTTTAGTGTATGTAGCCTGTCTCCATATGTAGATTCAACAATCAGGTAATCCGTGTCACCTATTATACTAGGGTCTCTCAGAATGGGCATACCTTTGTTACCAAGATCTCCGCTGAAAACAATCTTTGTTTCCTGATTGTTCTCCCTTATCCATATTTCCAGTATTGCTGAACCAAGAATATGTCCTGCATCATTGAATCTTACCCTAACGTCATCTGAAACGGATATTACTTCATCATATACCACATCTTTAAAAAGGCAGAGGCAGTCAGTAGCGTCTTCAAGTGTATATAACGGTTTAATTGGAGATTTTCCCGCCCTCTGCCGTTTTCGGTTGGTCCACTCATTTTCCATTTCCTGAATGTGTCCGCTGTCGGGTAGCATTATCCCACAAAGCTGTACAGTAGGCTTGGTGGCATAGACAGTCCCTTTAAATCCGTCCATATAAAGCTTTGGTATTCTTCCACTGTGATCAATATGTGCATGGGTCAATAACATAAAGTCCAAATCTCCGGGATTAAAAGAAAATGGTTCTGTATTCAATAAAACTTCATTTGCCTTACCCTGAAACATTCCGCAATCAACTAGAAATTTTGTTTCTTTCGTTTCTACCAAATAGCATGAGCCTGTAACTGTTTTTGCTGCTCCGAGAAATGAAATATTCATAACAGACCTCCATTCGACAAATAAATTAAATCTTTTTCTCTACAAACACTAATTTCTACTTTTAATGCAAAAATTCCTTGTGGAAATTTATTATTACTTATAATGTTTCATAAATAGTCCGGCCAGCTTAACACAGTTATTTAAATCCTGGATACTCACCATTTCGCAAGGGGTATGAACATACCTGCATGGAATTGAAATCCCTCCACATGGTATTCCTATTCCTGATGTCTGCATTGCACCGGGGTCACTACCTCCCCTTTCCAGTAACTCCAAGGTATAAGGAATACCGTTTTCCTGAGCCAAATCCTGTAAAGTCCTGCGAATCTGCGGATGAGCTATATAAGAAGCATCTTTTACTTTTATTGCAGGACCCTTGCCAAGTTTTACTTCCATACTGTTGCATTCGGGTGTATCTCCTGTACGTGTAACATCAATTGCAATGGCACAATCCGGCATGATTCCAAAAGAAGCTGTCTTTGCACCTCTTAGTCCCAATTCTTCTTGAGTAGTAAATACAAAGTAAATTTCGTTATCAGTTTTAGGCATTGTTTTTATAAGTTCAATGAGTACTGCACAACCGCTTCTGTCATCCATTGCCTTGGAAACTGCAAAATCCCCTTGAACATGAAAATCACCAACAAAATTCGCGGCATCTCCCACTTTTACATATTTCTCGGCTTCTTCTCTGCTACTGCAGCCAATATCAATATACATTTTCCCAAGTCTTAAATCTTTCATGCTTTCCAGTTTATCTTCCACATTTATACAACCCACTGTACCATTTTTAAATCTTACTCTTTGTGCAAGTGAATTAAAAGCTGATACTCCTCCCAAGTTGGAGAACCTTATAAAGCCATTATCATCAATAAAGGTTGCTATGGCACCGATTTCGTCCATATGAGCCGCGAACATAATTTTCTTCTTTTTACCTTTTTTTACTGCAATCAGATTTCCCATAGCATCAACTTTTATTTCATCAACATATTTTTTTATTTCAGTAGTAATTAATTCTCTGACTTCTTCTTCGTTTCCAGATACACCAAAGGCCTGTGTAACGGTTTTTAATATCTCCTGCATTTGAATCCCTCCAATTTTGTTTAGTGACAAGTCTCTATACTGCTGCTATGTTTTTTACAAAATCCTTATCTCTGTTAATTTCATTCAATGCTGCGAGTGTCAGTCTTTCTACACATTCAAAATCACTTCTGCTCATAACCGATACGGGAGAATGTATATATCTGCAAGGAACTGATATTGCGGCAGTTTTTACACCATTACCAGTTCTTTGTATCTGTCCCGCATCATTTCCACCTGTTGTTGTCTGTTTATATTGAACCTTTATTCCGTTTTTAACTGCCGTATCATATAAAAACTGTACAAGTTTTCTGTCGTTATAGCAGGTTCTGTCTACCAATGTAAGAGCTGCACCGTTACCAAGCTCTGTGGAAAAGTCATAGGGCTTTACTTCCGGAACATCTGAACAGGTAGTTCCTTCCAGAACAAGGGCTACATCCGGCATAGTTTTAAATGCCGCCACTTGTGCACCTCTAAGTCCTACCTCTTCCTGTACTGTGAAGCAGGCATACAAATCAAACTCGAAACTATACTTTAAAGCCTCCATGAGTACTGCACATCCTACTCTGTCATCCAGTGCCTTTGCCTTTATACAGTCTTTCCCTAATTCTACATAGTCGCTGTCAAAGGCTATGAATTCTCCTAAAGGAGCCAACTTTTCTGCTTCTTCCTTTGTTTCTACTCCAATATCTATATATAAGTCCTTGATTTTTGCTATCCTTTCCCGTTCTTCAGGACTTTGCTGATGTAGCGGTTTTGCACCGATTACACCTTTTAGTCTTTTTTTACCAATTGCAACCCTTTTGCCGGGTAAAATTCTGCTGTCAATACCACCAACCGATTTAAATTTTAAAAATCCCTTCTCCGTATACCCTGATACCATGAATCCTACTTCATCCATATGTGCAGAAAGCATAACTTTAAACTTGCCGCTGCTGCCTTTTTTATATGCAATAATGTTTCCTATTGTGTCAACTTCTATAGAATCACATAATCCGTTAATTTTACTTATAATATATTCCCTTACTTCATGTTCATTCCCTGATACACCATTTAAATCTGTAAGCTCCTTTATCAACGTCATACAATCCTCCATGCCAGAACCTTTTCTAATTTATCACTGCTTAGCCTTGCAAACTCGGTAATTATTCTGGCCGTATACTTTATATCCTCCAAATTAACCGTCTCTACAGCTGTATGCATATATCTGACCGGTATTGAAAGTAGAGCGGTAGGTATTCCGCAGCCGCTAACCTGAGTTGCCCATGCTTCAGTTCCTGTGTCCCCTGATTCAACCATTTTTTGAAAAGGGATGCATATATCTTTGCCAAGCTCAAAGAGCTTTTCTACCATTCCCTGATGAAGGTTGGGGCCAATTGATATTTCTGGCCCTTTTCCTGCGGTTGAGGACACATCCTTTGAAAGATCAGGTATGTCTCCATGACATGCATCAATTACTATTGCAGCGTCCGGCTTCAGCGAATAAGCTGCGGTTGTGATACCTACGAGGCTTGTTTCTTCCTGAGTTGAAGCCATAAATATGATATCATTCTCATGGTTTATATCCTTTAAGGACTGCAATATTTCCATCATACAAACAATACCTGTACGATTATCAAAAGACTTTCCGGCGGCTTTGTTTTTGTTCATTAAAGAGAAGCCTGACTTAAAGGATACTACATCACCTATTGAAACAATTTTTTTAAGTTCTTCTCCCTTTAGCCCTGTATCCACACGTAAATCCTTTATTTTTACTGCCTTTCCTACATCCTCGGGTTTCATCAGATGAGGCGGCATTGCCCCTATTATGCCCGGGATATCCTCTCTACCGTGTATTATTACTTCCTGTGCCAGCAATATTTTGCTGTCTATACCTCCAATTGGGCTTATACCAACAAAGCCCTTATCGTCTATTGAGTTGACCAGAAAGCCTATTTCATCACTGTGTGCGGTAATCAAAATCTTTTTCGCTGACTTATTAAATCCTTTTTTTAGGAAAATTACATTGAAAAACTTATCTATTCGGACTTCGTCGCAATAATCCTTAAAGGATTCAGCGATTTTTGCAGCAGCAGTTGCTTCAAAGCCTGCTACAGCCACAAGTCCTGACAAATACTCCAAACAATTTGCTAATTCCATTGTTCTGATTCCCCTATTTTATTTAATCTGTTATTAATCTTTTATATAATACTAGCAAAAAATCATAGATTTTCCTAGAGAATTGTAAATCTAAAAGCACTAAAAAATATTTATTAATAAATTTATAATATTACTATTGACTTAATTTAATTTTTTTATTATACTAAAACTCGTCCTTTCGAGGGCCTTTAGCTCAGTTGGTTAGAGCAACCGGCTCATAACCGGTTGGTCCGGGGTTCGAGTCCCTGAAGGCCCACCAATTTGTTTGTTAGTGTT
>JAEZIU010000187.1 GCA_023436485.1 Bacillota bacterium
GTTTCATATAGATGCTGAAGGCAGACCTACAACAAAAACACATGATTCAGCAGGCTACTTTGATATGGCTCCCACTGATCTGGGTGAAAATTGCAGAAGAGAAATTTGCATGGTACTTGAAGATATGGGCTTTGAAACAGAGGCGTCGCATCACGAAAATGCAGCCGGCCAACATGAAGTTGATTTCAGGTACAGTGATGTTATGACAGCAGCCGACAGAATAATGACATTCAGAACAGTAGTAAAAATTGTTGCACAAAGAAACGGGCTACACGCAACCTTTATGCCCAAACCAATTTTTAACGACTATGGTTCCGGTATGCACATTAATATGTCACTGTTTAAAGAGGGCAGAAACCTCTTTAATGCAGGAGAAGACAGTATGGATATATCTGACACTGCAAAAATGTTTGCAGCCGGTATACTTAGACATGTTAAGGGCTTTACTGCAGTTGCAAACCCTCTGGTAAACTCATACAAAAGGTTTGTACCGGGGTTTGAGGCTCCTATTCACATTGCATGGTCCCATATGAACAGAAGTCCTCTTTTAAGAATTCCTGCACCTAAGGGCGAAGCAACCAGAATAGAATTGAGGAGTCCTGATCCATCTTGCAATCCATACCTTACATTGGCATTGATCCTGGAAGCGGGCTTGGATGGGCTGGAAAAGAAATTGGAAATACCTGAACCCGTGGAGAGCAATACTTATAACCTTACACCTGAACAAGAGAAAGAGTTGAAGATACAAAGGCTTCCCTCCAATTTATACTTAGCATTGGAAGAAATGAAGAAGGATACTTATATCAGGGAGGTTTTAGGAGAACACATATATTCAAAGTATATATCAGCTAAAGAACTGGAATGGACTAAATATAATAGCACAGTTCATCCTTGGGAGATAGATAATTACCTTACTGCATATTAATTAACGGATACTTACGTTACCGCAGTATAATTAACTATAATTATTCCCCATTCAAATGGAGGTGATGCCAATGAGTGCAGGAGGGATTCTTATAGTATGCAGTAAGCCTGACTTAATAAAAGAAATTAGAGCCCTCATGCTGCAACAGGGATATTCGTCGGCGGAATACTCATTATCGGCAAGTGCTGCCCGACGTAAACTCGATTTTTTTGAACCTGAACTGATATTGGTTAATTCACCTTTACAGGATGAACTTGGAATTGATTTTATTTTGGATATTGCAGACAATACGGATGCAGGAATTGTAGTATTGGCTAAACACGAGAATCTTGAGGATATGCAGTATAAGCTGGAGAAAGTAGGAGCATTAATACTGCCTAAGCCCATAAACAAAATGACTTTATTACAAACGGCCAGATTTGCTGCTCAATCCCGTAAATCACTGATGGGATTAAAGACAATAAACGAAGATCTGGAAAAAAAGATGAAGGATCGAAAGGTTATTGAAAAAGCCAAGTGGATTCTAGTTGAAAAGATGAATATGACTGAACCTCAAGCACATCGCTATATTCAGAAGAGAGCAATGGATACAAGAACATCCCAGTCAAAGGTAGCTGAGGAAATTATTCAGAGTTTTTAAAGAAATTACTTGAATTTACGAATAGCAAATGGTAACATTACTGCATATTATTAATTAAATATCAAAAACAGCAATGAGGCTGCTTATAAAATCAAATTCTATATGATTGATTTATTAAGTAGCTTTCTGTATTTATAAGGGTTTAATAAACATTCATTCACAAAGGCGTGTTAAAGAGAATAGTTCTATCTCTTTACATGCCTTTTTATTTCAATGCTTCTGCAGGACAAATTTTATAGAAAATATGGGGGTATAATTATGGGGAATATTAATACTGGCGATACAGCCTTTATGCTGGTGTCAACAGCTTTGGTTTTCTTTATGACACCGGGTTTAGCACTTTTTTACGGAGGAATGGTTAAAAGGAAAAATGTATTAAGCACTATTATGGCATCCTTTTTTATTGCAGGTCTTGCATCGATACTTTGGGTAGCTGTGGGCTATTCTCTGTCATTTGGAAAGGATATTGGCGGAATAATAGGAAATCTGGACTGGGCTTTTTTCAGAAATGTATCAGGACAGCCGAATGCTGACTATGCAGGAACTATACCGCATACTTTATTTGCAGCTTTTCAGATGATGTTTGCAATAATAACTCCGGCACTAATTACAGGTGCATTAGTTGAAAGAATGAAGTTTTCATCACTTGTACTTTTTATAGGATTGTGGTCATTAATCATATATTACCCTATGGCTCATATGATGTGGGGAGTGGGTGGTCTGCTTAGAAATATTGGAGCTATAGACTTTGCGGGAGGTAACGTAGTTCACATTAGTTCAGGTGTATCAGGCTTGGTGGCAGCAATTATACTGGGTAAGAGAAAAGGCTATGGAATGACTTCACATCAGCCACACAATATACCTTTGGTATTTATCGGTGCTGCTGTTCTCTGGTTCGGCTGGTTTGGTTTTAATGCAGGAAGTGCCTTGGGAAGTGGAGAATTAGCTGTTCATGCATTGATGACTACAAATACATCTGCTGCGATGGCACTGGTTTCATGGATGTTAGTTGAGAAAATTACCAGGGGGAAACCTACTATGCTGGGTGCAGCCACCGGAGCAGTAGTCGGTCTTGTGGCAATAACGCCGGGAGCAGGTTTTGTACCAATCTGGGCATCCCTTATAATAGGAGCGGTTGTAAGCCCTATCTGTTATTTTTCAATGAGTATTATAAAACCCAAATTCGGTTATGATGACGCACTTGATGCTTTTGGCTGTCATGGAATCGGCGGTATATGGGGTGGTATTGCAACAGGACTGTTTGCCAAAACTTCTATAAATTCAGCAGCACAATGGGATGGTCTCGTATTTGGAGACACAAGGTTGTTTGTAGCACAGATAATAAGTGTAGCAGCAACAATAGCTTTTGCTGTAGTAGGAACAGCAGTTATTATGTTTGTAGTTAAAGTAATTATGAAGGAAATCAGGGTTGCTCCCAGAGAAGAGTCAGAGGGTCTTGACATAACGCAGCATGGAGAATCTGCATATCCTTCTTTTACGGGAATGGATTAATAAAGAAACAGTAATTATCATGTAACGAGGAGGGTGTGACATGAAAAAAATAGAGGCAATTATCCGGCCGTCAAAACTTGAAGAACTAAAGGAAGCACTTCTGGCAATTGATATAGACGGTATCACCATTACACAGGTAATGGGCGCAGGAAAACAAATGGGATGGAAAGAATTTTACAGAGGTACGGAGGTATCCCTGAATGTTCTTCCTAAAGTAAAGCTTGAATTGGTGTCAACAGATGAAAAGGTTGAGTTGATAGCTGAAACTATAATTCAGTACTCCCAGACAGGGGAGGTAGGAGACGGTAAAATATTCATATTTGATCTTGAGGATTGTATCCGTATCAGAACAAAAGAAAGAGGAGAAAAAGCATTATAAACCTTTATATAAAAGAACCCGTTATCTCAATTTGAGGGATAACGGGTTCTTAACATTTATAATAATTACAAATTCTGCATTGCAAGAATTACTTCCCTTAAAACCTTGCATGCTACAGCAGTAGAAGCACCGCTATGATCATAGTGAGGTGACAATTCCACTACATCGGCACCAATTATATTTAATGAGGATACAGCTTTAAGTGCATTTACCAATTCGAGGAATGAAACTCCTCCGGCTTCAGGAGTACCTGTTCCTGAGAATATTGACGGATCAAGGACATCCAAATCTATTGTAAGATAAACAGGGTAAGTACCTATTTGAGTTATGGCATTTGAAAGTGTATCAAAATTATGAAGACAGAGATGAGTATGACCATCCTTGGCCCAATAAAATTCCTCTCTTGTTCCGCTTCTTATACCAAACTGATAAATGCGATTGTCCCCAAGGATATCCCATGCCCTTCTTATAACGGTAGAGTGTGACAAAGGTTCTCCAATGTATTCCTCTCTCAAATCAGTATGAGCATCAAAATGAATAATTCTGAGATCAGGGTATAATTTTGCAGCCTGTTCAATTGAAGGCAGTGATACAAGATGTTCTCCTCCAATCATAAGAGGCTTCTTACCATTTTCGAAGATTAATTCTGAGGCTTCTGATATCATTTTCAAGGCCTTGTTTGGTGAACCGAAGGGCAGATCAAGATCGCCGTAGTCATGAATTTTATAATCTGAAATATCAGCATCAAAGTAAGGGCTGTAAGTTTCAAGACCTATAGAATCAGTTCTCATGGCAGAAGGAGCAAACCTTGTGCCCGGTCTGAATGTGGTTGTACCATCGTAGGGAGCTCCAAAAATTACTATATCAGAATCCTCGAAGCAGCTTTCGCATCCCAGGAAATTTGTTGGCAGGGTATTCTTATTTATCATAAATCAAACTCCTTATTATTGATTTTAATAATAGACGAATATAATTCTACCATGACTGGTTTGAATTACAATACCTAAATAAATTATCGGAATTGTCCGTATACTAGTCTATAAATTTTTAGTATACTATTACGTGGATAAAGTATGCAGTTTATGTAAAAAGGTTATTATAGTACCAGATATGTAATGGAGGAATAAATCAAATGTTCGTACCGGAAATTGAAGGTAACTTGCGAAAGCACATGGTAAAAATACCTGAAATTATAAATCAGGCCAGCGGAATAAATATTTTCGGAAAAAATATAAAGTCCCTGCTGTTTTCTACTGATGTTGCTATAATAAAGAATTGCAATGCCCATGCCGTTATTGCAGTTTACCCTTTTACACCACAGCCCATAATTACTCATGCTATAATAACTGCATCAGATATCCCTGTATTTTGCGGAGTAGGGGGAGGAACTACAACTGGTAAAAGAGTTATAAATATTGCAATGGATGCTGAATTTCAGGGCGCAATAGGGGTGGTTGTAAACGCTCCCACACCAAATGAAATTATCAGACAGTTAAATATGAAAATAGATATCCCTATCGTGATTACAGTGGCTTCAGATAAAACAGATATACAAAGCAGACTGAATGCAGGGGCTTCTATCCTCAATGTATCCTGTGCAGGGAAAACACCTGCAGTTGTAAAGGAAATTCGCCGGAGATTCCCTGAAGTGCCCATAATTGCAACGGGAGGGCCAACTGTAGAAAGTATAAGAGAAACAATAGACGCGGGAGCAAACACTATTACCTATACACCGCCAACAAGTGCGGAGTTGTTTAAAAATCTTATGAATAAATACAGAGAAGAATTATAAGTACGAGATGAAAGAAACAATATATATATTAATGAAGGAAAAAATAAACGGAGGAAAATAAATGTTACTGGCAGATGAATGGAAGGAATATGAACTAATAGAGACAGGAGACGGCGAAAAGCTTGAACGGTGGGGGAATGTCATACTTAGAAGACCTGATCCACAGATAATATGGCCAATAAAGGATAAAAAGATGTGGGACAAGGCTGATGGACATTACCACAGAAGCCAAAGTGGTGGAGGACAATGGGAATTCAAAAAGAAAGTTCCGAAACGTTGGACAGTTTCCTTTAATGATTTGAAGTTCTATATAGAACCTACAGGTTTCAAGCATACCGGCCTGTTTCCTGAACAGGCCGTTAACTGGAAGTGGATGATAAATAGTATTCAAAAGGCAAACAGACCTATAAAGGTTCTTAATCTTTTTGCCTATACAGGCGGTGCGACTGTTGCAACAGCCTATGCAGGAGCTGAGGTCTGTCACGTAGATGCAGCAAAGGGAATGGTAAGTTGGGCAAAGGAAAACCTTGCACTTTCAGGGTTGGCAGACAGGTCGGTTAGGTTTATAACCGACGATTGTATGAAATTCGTACAACGTGAAATTAGGAGAGGGAAAAAATATGACGGAATTATAATGGACCCGCCTTCCTACGGTAGAGGTCCGGGAGGAGAAATTTGGAAAATAGAGGATTCATTGTATGGCTTTGTAGAGCAGTGTATGGGACTTTTATCGGACAAGCCACTTTTTTTCCTTATTAACTCATATACTACAGGTTTTTCACCCACAGTACTCAGCAACATTTTAAAGCAAACAATAGGCAAAAAGTTTAAAGGTACACATAGCAGCGGCGAGGTTGGAATACCTGTAAGCAATTCAGGTCTGGTGCTTCCGTGCGGAATATATGGAAGGTGGGAGAATAGATGATTCCCAGGATTATATATGAGGACAATCATCTGCTGGTAGTTGAAAAGCCTGTAAATATACTTGTCCAGGCCGATAATTCAAAGGATATTGATATGCTTACGCTTCTAAAACAATATCTAAAGGAAAAATACAATAAACCCGGGGACGTATATCTTGGCCTTGTACATAGGCTAGACAGGCCTGTAGGAGGTGTAATGGTATTTGCCAAAACATCAAAATCAGCGTCAAGGCTATCTGAACAAGTCAGAACCAGAACCTTCAAAAAAGTTTATATGGCAGTAGTCAGAGGTGTCCCAAAGGAACAGAAAACTAAACTAATGAACTTTCTGTTGAAAGACAGCTCGGAGAATATGGTTCATGTTGTACAGGAAGGTACAAAAGATGCCAAGGAAGCAATACTGGAATATGAAGTGCTTAAATCCAACGGAGAGCTAAGTCTCATAAAGGTAAAACTTCATACGGGAAGGCCGCACCAGATAAGGGTTCAGCTTTCACATTCAGGTTATCCTCTATATGGGGATCAACGATACGGGGTTACTGTAAACAAGCCCGGACAACAAATAGCGCTTTGGGCATCCTCGTTAACATTGGAGCATCCTACCAAAAAGGAAGAAATGACATTTAACTGTGAAACACCGGAAACTGAACCGTGGATTCGGTTTAAATAAAAAAAATATTAACAGTAAAAAACCATGGCACATAAAATATGCCATGGTTTTTCCATTTTATATGAGGGTTTTGGTTAATATGCAACACCTTGAGCGTACATAGCATTGGCAACCTTCAGGAAGCCTGCGATGTTAGCGCCGGCAACAAGATTGTCTTCCATTCCGTACTCTTTTGCAGCAGCACTAGCACTGTTGTAAATGCTAATCATGATATCCTTGAGCTTAGCATCAACTTCTTCAAATGTCCATGAGTAACGCATGCTGTTCTGGCACATTTCAAGAGCAGAAGTAGCAACTCCACCTGCATTTGCAGCCTTAGCAGGTCCATAGATAATCTTATTGTTGAGGTAAACTTCAACAGCTTCAGGAGTTGAAGGCATGTTTGCACCTTCTCCAACTGCGTAGCAGCCGTTTGCTACCAATAATTTAGCTGAAGCTTCATCTATTTCGTTCTGAGTAGCTGAAGGAAGAGCAATATCACACTTAATGCTCCAGATACCTGAACAACCTTCAGTGTAAGTAGCGTTCTTGTGAATCTTAACATATTCACTGATACGCTTTCTTTCAACTTCTTTGAGCTGCTTAACAGTGTCAAGCTTAATTCCGTCCGGATCATAGATATATCCGTTTGAATCACTTAATGCAACAACTTTTCCACCCAACTCATGTACCTTTTCAGTAGCGTATATTGCAACATTACCTGAACCTGAAACAACTACTGTAGTACCCTTGAAGGATTTTCCCTTAGCCTTTAATGCTTCGTCCATGAAGTAGCAGAGGCCATAACCTGTAGCTTCAGTACGAGCAAGGCTTCCGCCCCAAGTTAATCCTTTACCTGTGAGAACACCTGTAAATTCATTTCTTAATCTCTTGTATTGTCCGTACATATAACCGATTTCTCTTGCACCTGTTCCGATATCACCGGCAGGAACGTCAGTATCAGCACCGATATGCTTTGATAATTCTGTCATAAAGCTTTGGCAGAATCTCATAACTTCTCCGTCTGACTTACCCTTAGGATCGAAATCGCTTCCGCCCTTACCGCCGCCTATTGGAAGAGTAGTGAGTGAATTCTTGAAAATTTGTTCGAAACCAAGGAACTTAAGAATACTTGCATTAACTGAAGGATGCAATCTTAATCCGCCCTTGTAAGGACCGATTGCACTGTTGAATTGAATTCTGAAACCACGATTAACTTGAACCTTACCCTTATCATCAACCCAAGGTACTCTGAAGAAAATCTGTCTTTCTGGTTCTACTATTCTGTCGAATATACCTGCTTCAACCCATTCAGGATGTCTCTCGGCAACAACCTCAAGAGAATCGAGAACTTCTTTTACTGCCTGATGAAATTCTGGTTCGCCAGGATTTCTTTTAATAACCTGATCCATTACTCTTTTTAATATTTTCATCTAAATAACCTCCTGCTATGTATTTAATTATTAAGTATTATTTGGTGACAGGAGATATTTAGTCATGGTAATTTGAAACAGAAGTTACAAAAAATACCTTTTATAAGCTAACATACGTGCCTTGATTTAATAAAAAAGAAAGCATATGTAAGTTAAACTGCATACTCCTTTGTACACCATTTATTAACTTTTTTCGCCTTTCATATTATATCATTAGGCTTTTTATTATGCAAGAGCAAAAAACAAAAATTGCAAAATATATTAAGAAAATAAAATGGGTAAAAAAAGTATATCTTTGAAACAATTGAAACTAAAGGCTTTAAAGCTTTAATGAAAAAAATTACATACGTTGAAGTGATAAAGAAAAAATCAAATAATTGCAAGGAGGCTAAAAACCAGTGTCATTTATTTTCAATATAACGTGTGTTTCTTACATACCTTATTATAGTAGTGCTTCAGAGCTCATTATGTGGCAAATTATGTTGTTAATAATCCTTCGTAAGGTTATAATAATATTACTTATTTATTACTTATTTTTGTAATAAAATCTCAGAAATGTTTGATGAAAGGTAGAAAAATGAGCAAATTACAACTTATTGCTACGTCTGCATTTGGAATAGAAGCTATAACCGCAAGAGAATTAAAAAAACTCGGATATTTTGAACAGAAAGTAGAAAATGGAAAGGTTACATTTTCAGGGGATGAATCGGCTATTTGCAGAACAAATTTATGGCTTAGGACGGCAGACCGTGTTTTACTAAAAATGGGTGAATTTAAAGCCCTGAGTTTCGAAGAACTATTTGAACAAACCAAAGCCTTGCCATGGGATGAAATAATTCCTATTGATGCCGAATTTCCGGTAGAAGGAAAGTCGATAGATTCAAAGCTTTTCAGTGTCCCTGATTGTCAGGCTATAGTAAAAAAAGCAGTTGTTGAAAAGCTCAAACAAAAATACAAATGTGAATGGTTTGAAGAAACCGGCCCCAGATATAGAATAGAAGTAGCATTACTAAAAGACATAGTTACCCTTACTATAGATACAAGTGGAGCAGGACTTCATAAAAGAGGCTATAGAAAGCTGGTAGGGGGTGCTCCTTTGAAGGAGACTCTTGCTTGTGCCATGATTCTGGTAAGTCATTGGAAGAAGGACAGGATTCTGCTGGATCCTTTCTGCGGAAGCGGAACTATTCCCATAGAAGCAGCAATGATAGGGAAAAATATTGCACCGGGCTTGGGGCGTGAATTTGATGCAGAAAAGTGGCAGTCTATTCCACAAAAGCTGTGGGAGGATGCACGGGACGAGGCATATGATGTGATGATTGAGGATCAGGAACTTAGAATTCACGGATCGGATATAGATGAAGATGCCATGAGCCTGGCCAGATACCATGCAAAAAAAGCCGGTGTTGAGGATGTCATACATCTTCAGAGACTTCCAATGTCGGACATAAGCTCCAGGTATAAATACGGGATTATTATTTGTAATCCTCCTTATGGTGAGAGACTCGGAGAAAAGGAAGACGTAGAAAACCTTTACAGAGAAATGGGTGAAGTGTTTAAAAAGTTGGATACGTGGTCATATTATGTCATTACCTCCAATATGGAATTTGAAAAACTATTTGGGAAAAGGGCTGATAAAAAACGCAAACTATATAATGGCAGACTACTTTGCAACTATTATCAGTTTTTTGGACCTCCTCCACCGAAACAAATAATAAATTTACAGCAATAATTTATGTATTTTAAATAAAATAGGCTAAGTATCGGTTGACGAGACTTAGCCTAATTAGATAACATAGTAATGTAGGAAAACTGTAGCATGGTAAAATTGCAAGTAAAAAAATACGGTAATATGGTAGGTGAATTTTATGCTTTTAAAGGTTGAAAAATCAGATCTTACGGGGAATATAAAGATTCCCGGATCAAAGTCCCACACTATTAGATCATTATTTTTGGCAGGACTGGCTAAAGGTACAAGTATTATCAGAAATCCTTTGCTTTCGGCAGATGCAATTTCTGCAGGAAATGTATGCAGAAATTTTGGCTCCACTTATGATCTTAATGAAGAAAGTTATACGGTTAATGGAGTTGGAGCATTTCCACAGGTTCCGGAAAATGTTATTGATGTGGGCAACTCCGGAACAAGCCTGAGGTTGGGGCTTATGACTGCTGCCTTAGTTGAAGGCCATACTGTTTTTACGGGAGATTATCAGATTCGTAAAAGGCAAATAGGGCCTTTGGTGAAAGCCATAAACAATCTGGGAGGTAAAGCGTTTACAACCAGAGGAAATGAGTCTGCTCCTGTAGTTATTAAAGGAAGAGCAAAAGGAGGTTTTACAGAACTTGATTCTGTAACGTCGCAATATTTGTCCTCTATTCTGTTAAATGCTCCTCTGTTTGAAAAGGATACCCATGTTAAAATTACACGTCTAAACGAAATACCATATGTAGAAATTACATTATGGTGGCTTGATAAGCTGGGAATCAAATACTCACACAATTCAATGAAAGAATTTTTCATACCGGGAAGTCAGCAATACAAGCCTTTTGAATGTGCCATTCCCGGAGATTTCTCGTCAGCTACTTTCTTTATGGTACAGGCGGCAATTTCAGGTGATGAATTAATTCTAACAAACCTTGACATGTCTGACCCTCAAGGAGATAAAGCTGTTCTTGGCATACTTAAGGATATGGGTGCTGAAATAAAACACGATGATAAAAAAATAAAAATAAAAGGAAGGAGTCTTCAAGGAAGAGAGATCGATATGAATTCCATACCTGACGCCCTTCCCGCTATGGCGGTAGCCGCCTGTTTTGCAAAAGGTGAAACCAGACTGGTCAATGTTCCTCAGGCAAGACTCAAGGAGACCGACAGAATAAGTGTAATGTGTTCTGAGCTTACCAAAATGGGTGCTGACATAACCGAGCTTCCCGATGGATTGATTATTCGTGAAAGTAAATTACACGGAACGTCTGTACAAGGGCATGATGACCACAGAGTCGTAATGTCGCTGGCAATAGCGGGCTTAAATTGTGATGGGGAAACCATTATTGATACAGCAGAGGCAATGAATGTTACATATCCCGGCTTTGTTGAATCGGTAAAAAGTTGCGGCGGAAAAATTCAATTAATATAATTGCAGCCGCACAGTGCGGCTTACGGAGGTAAATATGTTAGGAAATACATTTGGCAGATTATTCAGGGTCACAACATGCGGAGAATCTTATTCGGGAGCTTTCAGAAAGAATCCGGATATTCCACCTGAACTGTGGGGGGGACTGGCAGTAATAGTTGACGGGGTTCCTGCAGGCCTAAAAGTAACCTCTCAGATCATTCAGGAAGAACTTGATAAAAGAAAACCGGGACAGTCTCAGCTTCACACTCCAAGATCAGAAGCAGACAAAGTATATATCTTTTCAGGAGTAATGCAGGATGACAGGACTACCGGAGCACCTGTGTGTATGATTATACCAAGCAGTGATATAGGAGACTACCATATAGAACAGCACAAAGGTAATAAAGACTTGTTAAGACCCGGACAGGCGGCGTATACCTATTTTAAGAAGTATGGGGAACATTCCGACTATCTTGGAGCAGGAAGGGCATCAGCACGTGAAACAGTTGCTAGAGTTGCAGGAGGGGCTATAGCAAAAATAATTCTCGATAGTATGGGAATTGACGTAATAGCATTCACAGCTGAGTCTCATGGTATAAAAGCAGGACCGTTTTCATATGAAACGGCAAAACAAAATTACAGAACTAATGAGATAAATTGTCCCGATCCAGATATTGCAAAGGTTATGATAGATGATTTGCTCCAGGTAAAGAAGGAGGGGGATTCCTGCGGAGGTGCTGTGGAGATAATAGCAAAGGGAGTACCTGCGGGACTTGGAGAACCTGTATTTGATAAGTTGAGCGCCACAATCGCACATGGAATTATGTCTATTGGCGGTGTTAAAGGAATTGAAATTGGAGAGGGCTTTGGAGTAACATCCAAAAAGGGCTCAGAATGCAATGACACCCCTTATTATGACGAGGAAACAGGACGAATCAGATTTAAAACAAACAGAGCAGGCGGTATGCTTGGAGGAATATCAAACGGTGAAGAAATAAGAATACGTGTTGCTGTTAAACCAACACCAACTATTTTAAAGGACCAACTGACAGTAAATGTATCAACTCTTGAACCGGTTACCCATAAATTTGCATCAAGAAGCGACCCTTCACTTGTGCCAAGAATATACCCTATTTGTGAAGCAATGGTTAGAATGGCGTTGGTAGATAGTATACTCATGGCATCCGGGAGCAGGAGTATAACTGATATGGATAACAGGTGGGATAAGCTATGATAGAGCCTAAAAAAAATATAGTATTGATAGGTATGCCTGGAAGCGGAAAAACGACAGTCGGAAAAATATTGTCGGAAAGACTTGGGTACATTTTTGTCGATACTGACCATCTAATCTGTGAACTGACAGGTAAAACCCCCAGAATTCTTGTGGAAGAAGACGGTCTGGAATATTTTATGAAAATCCAAGATGAAGCAGTTCTTTCGATAAACGATAATACTTGTATAATATCAACAGGCGGAGGCCTTGTTCATAGTGAAATTTCAATGAATTATTTAAAAAGCATTGGATTTATTATATATTTGGACACAAAGTATGATATTATTAAGGAGAGAATGGATTCATCAAGAAAGTTAGTCAGAACAGCGGGAACTTTACTTGAGTTGTATAACAATAGAGTTCCTTTGTACAAAAAATATGCAGACGCAGTTATAAATTGTGATTCTGCAGATCCTGATGCCGTTTCGGGGACGATAATTGGGATCATGTCTTCAAAATAAACTGTATAAATTAAAAGAAAAGGTTAAAAAGAGGTACAATGAGTAAGATAAGGATTTTAATTGCTGACGACAATCAGTTGGCTGCACAGACATTAAGGGATAATTTAGCAGAGTACGATGACTTCGAGGTAACCAACATAGCTCAAGACGGATTTGAAGCAATTGAGCTAATTGAAAAGGATTTACCTGATGTAGTTTTATTAGACATAATTATGCCAAAGCTAGATGGTATAGGTGTACTAGAATATGCCAGGACATTAACAAAGGAAAGCAGACCCGTATTTATCATTTTTTCAGCAATAAGCCAGGAAATCTATATTTCCAGAGCTATGAATCTTGGGGCAAATTATTACATAATAAAGCCCTTTGACGAAAGCGTTATTGCTACTAGAGTAAGGCAATTATATTCTGATTCTGAAAGAGCTCAAGTTGGAAAAAGTCAATATACATATAAAGTGACAAACAATTACAAACAAAAAAATCAGACAGATAATGAACTAAAACTTCTTGCAACAAAATATATGAGAGAACATGGTCTGAAAGCTCACATGACAGGGTATTCCTATATCAGAGATATAATAACGGCATCTTTTGATTATTACTGTAAAACGGGTTCTTTACCGAAAGGAGTTTACAGGACGATAGCCGAAAAGAATGGTGTCCCGGTTCAAAAAGTTGAGAGAGCAATAAGAAATTGCATCGAAAAAGGAATTGATGAGAACCAAGATGCAAAAAAACCAACAAACTCACAAGTTATATGCCAGATCATAGAAAAAATAAGAAAAAACAACTAATACAAAAGGGGCTGTCGTAAGAAAGAAATTACTTTCTGCCTTATGACAGCCCCCTTTATGTAGTTTAGCATTAAGCGTTTACGTTATCCTTTAAACCTTTTCCAGCCTTAAATACTGGAGCCTTGGAAGC
>JAEZIU010000203.1 GCA_023436485.1 Bacillota bacterium
CAAGTGCGCATAATTGAGCAGCCGTATTGTAACGAGCTGATCCCCATCCATTTATCATCGTATATCCTGCAGGTGATGTTGAAGTATAGCCATTATCGTTGGCTTCCTTATGCTTCGCCATACCACCAGACAAATACTCTGTATTCCAACGAGCAATGTAGTCATATAACTTATTGTCTGGGAATAAAGCATTCAGCTCTACGAACACTCCTCCCCATACTGCATCCCAACAATGAGTCCATGTGTTGAACCACATATTTGTGTTAAAGGTATCTGGTATAATCTTTTTCATATATCCAGTATAATATTTACCGTCTTCTGATACTGACATAATATCATTTATATATTCCATATTACCCGTGCAAGCATATAACCATACTGCAGCCCAAGCCATTTCATCATCGTCATATGCTGATGTATAGTAACCATCACCATTAGACATTCCTCTATGTTCTTTTGCGAATTTATACATAGCCTTCGCAACAGTCAGACACTTTTCTGCATATTCAGGTTCATCATCTTTAAAATTCAAATAAGAAGTAGCAAGTGCTGCAGCAGTACTACCACAAACATCACTACCGGGAGTTTCGGCAGTGGCAAAATCTGCAGGCCTTGGTATATTATCAGGATATAATTCAGGTGGTCCCCAATAGGAATGATCCAAGTCACCTTCTCCAACCATATAACAGAAAGCAATCAGATTTCCGTTTTCATCAAGAAAAGAGCAACGTAAAAATGTATCTGTAAAGGTCTTCAAAATATCAATCATATGTTCTTCTTGCCCTGATTTCTTGAAGGCATCTCTAAATTCATAGAAACTCCATCCAAGAGTACCAGCTGTATAGCTCTGCGGAAGTCCAAATCTTACATGGTCTCCGGCATCATGGAATCCACCATGAACATCTACTGTTCCATCCCCATCTGGGTCGAGTATTTTTCTATACTTTTCTATGAATTCGGCGGAAAGAGAAGTGTTTTCAAGGGGAATATTGCAATCTCCCACATGGCAATCGCCTCTCCATTCAATTTTACCTCCTGAAACCCCTGGTCCGCATTTTTCAGCATCGTAGAAGTAAATTGATTTTTGCAATGCTTCAGCAAAGTTGAAGTAATTATAATTCTCCCAACCTTCAGCTGGTGTAAATTCCGATTTTGAAATTGCATCAGCAGTAGCAGATGTCCCCGCTGAAGTTACTTCTTCTTTGGCAGATATACCACTTGATAAAAAAAACTGTCCTGCAATTATAGAAACAATCAATAGCAATGATAGAATACTTCTTTGCTTTTTAAACCATCTTTTTTTCTCTTTTTTAATACTATACAACTCAACTACCTCCTTTTTTAACACATTTTCAAATAATCAGTGTTAAAAACCGTACCCTATCCTGTTTAAAGTGTTATTCGAATAAGAGTACGGTTTTTATTGTTTTGTTTTAATTTTGTTTGTCTCCCAGATAGTTAATCATTTAAAACGGAAGACCTCTTACTTTTTTAATTGATAATTACTCCACCAAGAAGAGCCTTTTTAAATAACGCAAAGTCAATTGCATCAACAGCTTTATCTCCATTAAAGTCTGCGTTGGCAAAACCTTGAGAATCCAGTTGCTTAGTTCCCAATAAATACATTTTCATGGTAGCAAAATCTATTGCGTCAATGCTTCCGCTACAGTCTAAGTCACCGAGTGTAACTTCAGGTTCGATTACAACAGGTTCTATTCCACAATTGAGTTTATCCTTAATATAAGCTGTAATTTTATTATTTTCACCAAGAGTGTCCATTTTTGCATTATAGGAATAGTCATTTGTCTTATCATAATCTGATTCGCCTTCGATTCTGAAAGGTATATCCCCTGTACTTCCACCTGCTGCAAGAGTACCTGCTTTATCTGTAAATGAAATTTCACAATAGGTGTCAGCACCTGTTACTGGGTTGCTTACGTTGTAGCATGTTCCGAGTATATTTTCAGTTCCACAAACGGCATAATCACATGCAAAAGTATTTTGAGTGCTACCATCATTAGTAAACCAATAACGAACCTTAACATCAGATAATTTTACAGGAACAGTACCGTTATTTTTAATATTAATCGTAGATCTTAATGTATTTTTTGTTAAATCTACCTCTCCTGTCTTATAAAGTAACTGAATTGAAGGTGGAGTTGTATCAGGATTTTCAGGGTCAGTAGACGGGTCGAGTTTTGGAGCTTCTTCTCCATATACTAATTTACCGTCCAAATATACAGGTACCTTCTTTGTTACTGCATAAGTAGTAGTTAGACCTTCTTTACTGTAATCATTTGATGCATCCCAATGAGTCAGGTAATTTGAATCCTGTTTAACTCTGAACGAAATCTGAAGCTCTCTGTCTCCATAAATTTTACTTCCGCTCCAATCGAATTCAAAATAGTATGTTCCTGCATCATCCCACTTGAAAGGTCCTCTTAACTTTATAGGATCCTGTTGCATGGAAATCTGCTCATCATACTCTACTGAAAAAATCAAATCATCAATAGTTTGACCGTTTTTCAAAAGCTCATCTATATTGAAGAAGTATTTTGCCATCATTCCTGTTTCATAATGAGGAGGCTGGCTGGACTCGTTGTGAATCTTTAATACTACTTGTGTACTATCTACAGTTTCTCTTGCTACTTTTGCCTCACAGTAGTAATCATCAGTTCTTGGCTCCTTTGGAGGGAAATTTTCTATTGGCTTATTCCCTTGACCGTAGTATTGATACAATCCGGCTAAGGCACCAACAAAGGCAGCATTATAGTCAACAGCTACTTCGTTATATGCATACTCAGTAGTTGAGTCTATATGGTAGTCATTTAAATCTGGTCCACCAGCTAATGCTCCCCATAAAATATGTCTGTGTTCCTCAGGATCATTCATACTATTTGTCTTTGAACCATGAGCTGCTCTGTGATGCGGATGCTGAGCGAAAGGTAAACCCTGTTCATAGCCGTAACCTACTATATATGAATATCCCATAGGATTTCTTCCCATAAGGTATTCCATCGCACCTTTTGCCCATTCACCGAAATCAGTTCTTTCAGGATGATTTTTCATGTAAACGAGTGCGGATAACTGAGCGGCTGCATTGTAACGAGCAGATCCCCATCCATTTATCATTGTATATCCGGCAGGTGATGTTTTATAATAATTCGTGTCTTTTGGATCTTTATGTTCACATTTACCACCTGATAAGTACTCTACATTCCAACTTGCAATAAAGTCAAACAACTCATTTTCAGGGAATAATTGATTCAGTTTAAGGAATGTTCCTCCCCATACAGCATCCCAGCAATGTACCCATGAATTATACCAAGTATTCTGCTTGAAGGTTTCAGGAACTATTCTCTTCATATATCCGACATAGTTTCCTGTTTCATCAACTGCAGTTATGTCATTTATATAGTCCATGTTGCCCGTACATTCATATAGCCATGTAGCAGCCCAAGCCAGTTCATCCTCGTCATAATCTGATGTATAATAGCCGTCACCATTGTGCTTTCCTCTGTATTGCACTGCAAAATCATACATTGCCTCTGCAACAGTTAAACACTTCTTTGCATATGCAGGATCTTCATCCTTGAAATTCATATATGATGTAGCAAGTGCAGCAGCTGTGCTGGCACAAACATCACTACCCGGAGTTTCAGCAGTTGCAAAATCAGCAGGTCTGTTCTTTGCATATTCTTCAGGATAAAGCTCTGGTGGTCCCCAGTAACAATGGTCAACATCACCTTCACCTACCATGTAACAAAATGCGATTAATTTCCCATTTTCATCTAAGTACGAGCAGCGTAAAAATGTATCAGTAAAGTACCTTAAAATATCTATCATGTGCTCTTCTTCACCAATTGCTTTAAAGGATTCTCTGAACTCATTAAATCCCCATCCTAATGTACCAGCAGCATAACTCTGAGGAAGACCAAATCTAACGTGGTCTCCGGCATCGTGAAAACCGCCGTGTACATCTACTGTTCCATCTCCATCCGGATCAATAATGTCTCTGTACTTTGCCAAGAATTCTTCTGATAAAGAAGTGTGTTCAAGTGGAATTGCAGCATCTCCTTCATGGCATGAACCCCTCCATTCGAGCCTGCCTCCTTTGTCGTAACCGGCTTCTTCGCCGCATTTCTCTGCATCGTAAAAATAAAGTGATTTCTGCAGTGCTTCTGCAAAGTTGAAATAGTTATAATTCTCCCAGCCTTCAGCCGGAGTAAAAGAAGTAGGCGGTGCTTCTGCTGATACTGTAAATGCAGAAAAAATCTGTCCCGCTATAAGTGCAATGATCAGCAAGACCGACAGCCTTCTTTTCCTTTCTTTTTGTACTTTCGACATTTTTTAACTCCCCCTAAAAAATTATTTTGATTTGGATTATCCCGAACCATCATACCCTTATTATGGTAAAATGAGTTCTCTAAAACAATTATACCAAATTAATACATTATTAAAATAATTTTGTAAAAGGTTGTACAAAAAAAAATGCAACATTTCTGTTGCATTTTTTAATATATTATGCAATATATTATATTTTTGATAATGCTTCTGCCATTTTAACTTCTGATTCTAAAATAAAGGAAAAGTTATTTGATATTCTATTAAGTATGTCTTTTTCTTCAGGGTTATTCATGTATCTCAAGACAAGTGCTTGATTAATTTTCCATTTATTACTTATAGTTTTAAATTCTTTTGATAAATTGAGTAATTCTGTATTATTATATTTTTCACTTAAATGTTCTAAAAATAAACTGAAAAGCGTCCGACCACCGGAAATTCTTAAAAGCCTCCATATAATATAAGAAGTACGTGCCCCATTTCCATGAGCGGTATTTATTTCGGCTTCCACATCAAAGAAATTATTGAAACTGGTTACGAATTTTGATAGTGAGGAAAAAGTGTCCTTTTTATTTGCACGGCTTACCGAATTATGTAAAATTGTTCTCCAATCTAAATCTGTATTCTTATATTTATCCAGATTTATAGTTATACACCCCTTACAACTTGCATGAAAGTCTTCAATTTTCATGATAGCTCCATTACATGGTGGTGCCGAGTCAATACAATACAGATTTCCGTCAGTATCCAAATCTACTATGGTGCATGCATGATTAATGTGTACTTTTTTGAACACATTACTCCATACACAGTAATACATATCTGTGAAAATAATTACGGGCATACCTTTGGAAGTTTCTTCTTTGATTAGCTGATATACTTCTTCTGACTGAATACCGGAATGTCTGATAATCTCTACATTATAAAAATCAGACAGACACTCAAATACGTTATTGAAACCTTCTTCTATTCTTGGGCCTAATGCTCCAGGGAAAAGTGGATTTTCTTCATTAAAACTGAAACCCCATATGTATGCAAAAGCTGCTCTATACTCCAAATTTTTAGATGCCAATAGTGAGATTATAGGACTTGTAGTGCAATTAAGTTCACTGTTAAAAATAAGTGGGAATTTCCTCATATTTTACATCCTCCCCATAAATATAATTTAAAAAATATCATAATTACTATCTTTAGAGTCGTATACTTGATGTCACCTTAAATTCTCAATATAACCATATGTTGCATAATTACTTATATTATATATTATTAGGTTATATAATAACAACACGTATCTCATAAGGTAACTGATATTCCAGTATAAATAACATAATTCAATGTTGTATTTGGTATAATGTACTTGAATACAGGATTATTACCGTATAAACATTAAGGTGGTTCTATTTAATATGATAACAACTGCAATTGTAATTTTACTCATTTCAGTGTTGGCAGGTTTCCTAGGCTCACTCCTTGGACTTGGAGGAGGAATAATTATCACTCCGGCAATTACTCTTTTGCTTGGAATTGATATTAAATATGCAATAGGAGCAAGTATTATTTCTGTTATAGCTACTTCAAGCGGTTCTGCCATTGCATATCTGAAAGACAGGATAACCAATGTCCGAGTGGGAATGTTTCTGGAAATTGCCACAACTACAGGGGCTCTCACGGGTGCTTTTCTAGCAGGTCTGGTCAGCACCAAATACCTGTATCTTATATTTGGCTTCCTGCTTTTGTACTCTACTATTAACATGTTTAAAAAAAGAAAGCAGGAGCTGCCAAAGGATATCTCCCCCTCCCCGTTGGCTCAAAAATTGAACCTTAGCGGTGCTTATTATGATAAGGTACTGTCCGAAACGGTGGAATACAATGTGACGGGTATTTACGGAGGATTTGGAATGATGTATGTGGCAGGAGTCATTTCGGGACTTCTCGGTATAGGCAGCGGTATTTTCAAAGTTATGGCTATGGACTCTTTTATGAAGCTGCCTATGAAGGTTTCAACGGCAACAAGTAATTTTATGATAGGTGTCACCGCTGCCGCCAGTGCAGCAATTTATCTTTCAAGAGGAAACATAGATCCCAGTATTGCAGCACCGGTGGCATTGGGTGTTCTTTTAGGTGCTTCTATAGGTACAAAAGTAATGCAAAGGTTGAAAAGTTCAACTCTGAGATTGGTATTTATCCCCGTTTTGCTTTATGTGTCAATACAGATGATAGTTAAAGGAGTGAAATTATGAAATCTAAAATTGAAGGCACAGAGATATTTATAAGCAAAATTCTGAGAATAGGAGTAATTGCCAGTGCCGTTGTAATAGGCTTCGGCCTCATACTCCTTTTTGCAACGGGTAAGAGCGGTTACCCCGGAAGCTCCTTTCCAACGTCTCCGGGTGATATTTTCAGCGGATTGGTGGTATTAAAGCCCTACGCGGTGATACTTACCGGATTATTGATTTTGATAATAACTCCTGTTTTCAGGGTTGGCATATCTATATTTACTTTCCTGAAAGAAAAAGACTATATGTATGTAATAATAACAACAATAGTTTTTATTATTTTGATTGTAAGTTTTTTACTCGGTAAAGTAGAATAAATATATAAGGGGGCTATTGCATTTTATTATGCCTATATCCTTCATGACATGGACGTCAAGGAGGACGGAACCTTAAAAGCTCCACATTACCATATTCAGTTAGACTCACAGAGGCTTATGACCTCAAGCACATAGCAATGTTCCTAGCAAGCATCAATACCCTCTTGAATGTGTAATTAGTAACTTTGATTATTCGGCATTGATTAAACATATTGATACCGAATCACGAAAAGAAGAAATTGTCAGCAAAATTGTGGCTGGCGAAATACGGGAGTTTAATTACCATAAAGAGAAAAGAAAGGTTGCAGTATTTTTCTTTTTCCTGTGTAGAATCGAGTTCTTTCGGAATCTTGCTTTCTTCTTGTCTTTTACATTTGTCACACAGATGTTCGTGACGTCCCCAAAAAGTCTCTGCCTCCAAGAGTTTACAATGCCCTCGAGCAGTTTCTGACTCAGCAAGTTGTTGTTCTAAATAATCTTTTTGAAACAATAAAATTCTGTTTGTTTCCTTTAATTTATAGATTTCTTCCTGCAATTCATCAATGTTGTTACTTCTCATAGTGGTAACCCCCTTTAATTTTATACAAATAATATGACAAATTACTGGATGCGATATTTAAAAATTTAATAACCGTTTATACACATAAAATGTGATGTGTAATTATCATTGGAATATGTTGTCATATTAAATTGATAGTATTACAATAGGTAAGGAAATCCAATTAGACTAAGATTTCTGGTGAACTATGTAAGTCCATAATTTGTTGACTATGTAGTGTCAGTACTTAATAGTTTATTATGAGAAAAGAAATTAATATATTGTGAGGTAACAATCATGGACAAAAGCATACATATAATATCATTAAGTGAAAAACCAGAACTTGCAAGTGATGCCATTGAATATGCAAATCAGAACTGGCCTTATGTCAGTAAATATTTTGTTGACGCAGTTAGTCATACTATTACAGGTAATAAGCAACTTCCATTAACATTTTTGTTGGTGAAAAACGAAAAAATTATTGGCTTCTATACCTTACAAGAGCATGATGTTATCGAGAGAAAAGACCTAACGCCTTGGATTACATTGATATTTGTAGATGAACAGGAAAGAGGACAGGGTTTAGTCAAGGATATATTATTACACGGGCGAAAAATGGCTGGTGACTTAGGATTCAATAAAGTATATCTTTCTTCAAATCATATTCAACTATACGAAAAGTATGGGTTTAAAGAAATTGGGCTGGATATGTTTGTATGGGGAAAACCAACTAAATTATACGAAAATGCTACGATAAGAGAGAAGAAAGGAAAAATAGTATTTCTTAATGGTGTTTCAAGCTCTGGAAAAACCACTTTAGCTCTAGCGTTACAGGAGAAATCGGAGAATACCTTCTTTATTATCGCCCAAGATATTTTTCGCCAAATGTGGGGACGAAAGTATAATGAAGATAGTCCTAACAATATATATAATACGACTATGTCTCTTATGTACAAGACTATAAAATTGTTTGCTGATGAGGGCAAGAATGTAATCGTTGACCACTTGATATTTACAGACGACTTCTTAGATTCATATAATGGTGAAGGTACATTGAAAGATGCAGTTAATGTATTAAGCAATTATCCTGTTTTATTTGTTCATGTAACATGTAATGTCGAGGAATTAAGAATAAGAGAAAAAGCTCGAGGAGACAGGGAGATAGGACACGCAGAAAGTCAACTTGAATATTTGTCGCCAAAAGATAATTATGATTTGACAATAGATACTCAGGCAACAACCACAGATGAAGCGATTGAGATGATAATAAAGTCTTTAGATAATATTTATAAAGTTTCTGCTTTTAGCCAATTGAGCAAAAAAGTTTAATTATTTTTTTAAGTACCCTATTGAGTACATTAAATTGGATGTGCCAGAAAGTCCCTTTCTATAGATATTTTTTTGAGGGGATAGAATTCGAATAACGCCCCACAAGAGTCCTTCAATGGAATTTAAAAAAGATGACTCCCGAGCAATACAGGAATCATCTTTTGAGTGCATGACACTCTTTTTTTAATTATCATTGACATAGGGACCATTTTAACACAGAAAGTTTTCTGTGTTAATTTTGCTACAACCCCTCTCTTATCAATCGCAAGCGGTTATACCTGTAGGGCCTTTACCCACCGCAACGGTAGCAGTTACAACATTGGATTTTGCATCTACAACAGTTACATTACCAGATCCGCTATTGGTAACATATACAAACCTTCCATTCTTGGATATTGCAACCCCGTGAGGTTTTGAGCCTGCTGCAATGGTTGCGGCAACATCAAGGGTTTCTGTTTTAATTACGCTGATATTGTTACTTTCTAAATTTGCAACATAAACAAATTTACCATCAGGGGTCATATAATCCTGAACAGGGTTTTTCCCTACCGGAATTGATTTTTTGACACTCATAGTCGATGTATCAATGACATCCACCCTGTTTTCATCACCAATTGTTACAAAGACTTGCTTATTATCGGGAGTTATTGCTACCTGAGCAGGTTTTTTACCTACCTTTATTGTCTTAATAACTTTGTTGGAACTCAAATCAATAACTGATACGTCATTGGAATTGGAATTTGCCACATAGATATTTTTTCCATCAGGGGTCATCCTTAACCCATGGGGCATTTTTCCTACGGGAATCTTATTTTTTACAGTCCCCGCAGCTATATCAAGAACATATACATTCCCATTTTTATCAGAACCACTCATCCCCCCCATTTCAGCCATTTCGGCTACTGTTACATAAGCGGTTTTTGAATCCTTTGAGAATACGATGTGGCTTGGCCCTTCTCCTACTTTAATAGTTTTTGTAATTTTATTTGTTTTAGTATCAATTGCGGACACAGTACTACTTTTATTTTCTACTACAAAAACAAAATTACTGTCGGGCGTTGCCTGTACATTATGAGGAGCTTTCCCAACCGGAATATTTGCTGTAGTCTGCATTGTAGCAACATTCACGGGAGAAACGGTAGATTCATCCTCATTTGCGGTATAGATATAATATTGAGACGTATTATTTATTTCCGATTGTGTAGTATTCTTAGCAGTGGTTTGAAAAGCATTATTGGGTGGTGCTTGTAATACTTTTTGTGAACAAGCTGTGAGTGTTAATAACACCATAGCTGCAAATAGTGAAATAACTCTTTTTTTCATTATGCTTCCTCCATATTAAGGATTTTTTAAAGCTATACAACTCTTTTTGCGCCTATATATAAACCTTTGTATTTGGATAATTTTTGGATACGAACATAACCTTTTGAAGAAGATGCGTGGATGAAATTATCACCGCCTAAATAAATACCTACATGGTCGATTGCCCCCGCTCTATTTCTTGAGGAGGCATCAAAGAACAGAATGTCCCCTGCTTTCAATGCATCTCTTGATACTTTTTTACCGTTTGAATACATACTTTGTGCAGATCTGGACAGTTTGATGCCGAAATTCTTATAAACGTAGCCTATAAAACCGGAACAGTCAAAGCCTTTAGGACTTGTCCCACCGTATACATATTTGACTCCGACGAATTCCTTGGCATAATCAACTATCATTCTTACAATGTACCCGTTATAATCAATAGGGTCTAAAATCGGTGTGCTTCTTATATCAATATTAGTTATTGCAGCTTCTGACCGGCTGTTTGATGCCATTACGTTAGTTGAAATAAAAAAAAGTAATAAGAC
>JAEZIU010000288.1 GCA_023436485.1 Bacillota bacterium
TGGTAAAAATGGAAAAAATAATAAAAATACGTTTAGGTGATAATAATGGATTATGGATTTGTTAGAGTTGCAGCTGCAGTACCTGATTTAAAAGTAGCAAATTGTGATTTTAATGCCTGGGAAATAATAAAGGCGGCTAGAACAGCTGATAATCAGGGTGCACAATTTGTTGTATTCCCTGAATTGTCTGTTACATCCTATACTTGCGGAGATTTGTTCTTGCAAACAACACTACAAAAAAGGGCATTAAGCTCTCTGGAGGTAATAATTTCTGAAACGGCTCAATTGGAATGTGTTATAATATTAGGTATGCCGTTGACCTTGGACAGCAGGCTGTACAACTGTGCTGTAGTTATAAAAAGCGGGAGTATTCTGGGTGTTGTCCCAAAGTGCTATATACCCAATTACAGCGAGTTTTATGAAGCCAGATGGTTTTCGTCAGGGGTGGACAAGCCGGCAGAAACTATAAATTTACTCGGAAAGACCGTACCTTTTGGAATTGACATATTATTTGAAGCTGCAAACATGGATGGCTTGTGTTTTGGAATAGAAATATGTGAAGACTTGTGGGTTCCGATACCCCCAAGCAGTAATCAGGCTCTCAATGGAGCAACGTTACTGTTTAATTTGTCTGCAAGCAATGATATTGTAGGGAAGCATGAATATAGGGAAGACCTTATAAAGATGCAGTCGGCAAAATGTTCTGCTGCTTATGTGTACGTATCGTCAGGACCGAATGAATCAACTACGGACCTGGTTTTCGGAGGACACTCACTTATTAGTGAATACGGCTCGGTGCTTGCACAGACAGAGAGGTTTTCTTTTGAGGAAAAAATGATTATTTCGGACATAGACATACAGCGTCTTGTTAATGAAAGATTCAAAAATTCAGCTTTCAAGAACAAAACCAATGATACGGTTTTCAGAAAAATACCATTTTGTGTAAAGAAACATAGAACAGGGAAACTGCTAAGGTGGATAGATCCGCATCCTTTTGTTCCGTCAGATCCAAATGCAAGAAACAAGAGATGTGAAGAGATATTCAATATTCAGACTTCAGGTTTGGGGAAAAGACTCCGGCACACGGGACTCAATAAATGTGTCATAGGAATTTCCGGGGGACTTGATTCTACTTTGGCACTTTTGGTTATTGTAAAGACCTATGACAGGCTGGGACTGGACAGAAAGAATATTCATGCAGTTACGATGCCCGGGTTCGGGACCTCATCAACTACCTTGGGTAATTCCTTGGAACTGATGCGGCTCATGAATGTAACAACGCACCGTATAGATATAAAGGAAGCGTGTTTGAAACACTTTGAAGATATCGGGCATGATCCTTTAAATTACGACGTCACCTACGAGAATGTTCAGGCCAGAGAGCGAACCCAGATATTGATGGATATGGCAAACAAGATCGGTGGACTTGTAATCGGAACAGGTGATTTATCTGAGCTGGCATTGGGATGGGCAACTTATAATGGAGACCATATGTCTATGTATGCAGTAAACACAGGAGTTCCAAAGACATTGGTAAAATACTTGGTGCAATGGTGTGCAGACTATTTGTTCAACAGTGATATCAGAAATGTACTGTTAAGTGTTCTGGACACTCCTATAAGTCCCGAACTTCTTCCTACAGACAAGGAAGGCTGTATTCAGCAAAAGACCGAGGATATCGTGGGCCCATATGAGCTTCATGATTTTTACCTTTACCATATGGTAAGATACGGAGCTGAGCCTGATAAGATATACATGCTTGCGGAGCAGGCTTTTGAGGGAATATACGATAAGGATGTAATTAAAAAGTGGCTTGAAACTTTCCTCAGGAGATTTTTCAGCCAGCAGTTCAAGCGTTCATGTCTACCGGATGGTCCAAAGGTGGGTTCAATAAGTCTCTCCCCGAGGGGTGACTGGAGAATGCCTAGTGATGCCGATGCCGGAATATGGCTAAAAAAGTTATCAGAAGTATGAGTTTTTAGGAGGTTATTATGCAAAAAAAATGGGTTAAAACAGTTGCTTTAGTACTTGCGATTATAATGCTACTTACAACATTAGGTGTGGCTGGATTTTCAATTATTACTTCCGGCCAGTAGTATTATAAAAATAGCTTTATAAATGGGTAAAAATTAGTCAATTTTACCCATTTTACGAATGTGATAAATATAATAAAATTATTATGTGATTTTATATTTTTGCGTAAAAGTATTGTATCTTACGAGGGTGTGAATTGTTTGCTGGACGCTGTTGCTGTTAATTTTAAAAGCATATTGGATTTTTTATCGGTATATGTGCCATTTACCCAGCCATTAGAGATACTGCGCTCATTAGTTGACGTAAGTATTGTTTCGTATCTCACTTATAAGCTGATACAGCTTGTTAAGGAGACGAGAGCGTGGCAGTTGGTAAAGGGTATTATTGTAATTCTCATTGTAGCAATGCTCAGTGACTGGCTTAAATTACGCACACTAGCCTATATACTGAACAGAACAATAGAACTTGCGGGATTTGCACTGGTAGTTGTATTTCAACCAGAGTTAAGACGTGGGCTTGAACAGATTGGAAGAAGCAACTTTAAAGGCTTTTTCAGTTTTGATGAAAAGGATACCACCATACATACCACTTTTACAATAGAAGAAATAGTAAAAGCATGTACTGAGCTGTCAAGAACAAAGACCGGGGCACTTATTGTTGTCGAACGTGAAACAAAACTCGGTGAAATCATAAATACCGGAACACGACTTGATTCAAGTGTCAGTTCTGAATTGATAATAAATATATTTACACCGAATACACCGCTGCATGACGGGGGCCTAATTTTACGAAACAACAAAATAAAATCTGCAGCATGTTTTCTTCCGCTTACCGACAACCCAAACCTGAGCAAGGAGCTGGGCACCAGACACAGGGCTGCTCTTGGAATTACAGAGGTGTCGGACTGCATATCGGTAGTTGTATCCGAAGAAACCGGAAAAATATCATATGCATTAAACGGTGGTTTGACTAGAAATCTTACGCCGGATATTTTACGAAAGGCGTTAAATAAAAATTTACTTGAAAAGAAGTCTGTAAACAAGAAGCTGGCACTTTGGAAGGGGAAATCAAAGTGAAGGAATTCCTCAAGAAGGATTTAACATTAAAAATATTTTCAATATTATTTGCTATATTTCTGTGGTTTGCAATTAACCCTGTACAGACAGAACACTATACTGTTCCATTAAATGTTATTAATGAGGAAAGTCTTAAATCGCAAGGGCTTGTTTTGAACAGTAAAAACTTCAACAAATACGTTGTAGTGGATGTCAGAGACAAGGGAGACGTCCTGGATAATATAAAGGACTCTGATTTTGAAGTAACCTTGGACTTGTCAAAAGTTAAAAGTGTAAATGACAAGGCTATTGCATTGGAACCGCCTGTTTATTTGGGCAGGGAGAGAATTAATCCTAAAAATATAGAACTTAAACAAAAAACGATTACACTTGATCTTGCGCGTATTGAGGAGAACCCGTTTATAGTTCAGATTGAAACCTTAGGCAAACTTTCCGCAGGTTATGAAATAATTTCTAAGACTGCACAGCCGGATACAGTATCAATACAGGATATTGACACTGTAGTAGCTTCAGTTGGTTCTGTAAAGGCATTTGTTGACGTAACAGGCCTGGACAGAAACCTGGAAATCAGGAAGGAATGTAAGGTGTACGATAAAAAAGGCATGGAGATGCCAGGCCTTGGGAAAAAACTAAGCGTTGACATAAAGATAGAGGTAGGAAAAAGAGTACCGGTTATTCCGATTACACAGGGTACTCCTGCGGAAAATTATCTTGAGGGCGAATATTCTGTGAAGCCTGACAGCATACTAGTTACAGGCGATTCAGATATTATGGAGAAAGTAAACGAGGTTAAGACTGTTCCAATAAATATTGAAAATGCTAATAAACCATTAAATACACAGGTTTTATTGCAGATTCCGAATGGTCTCAAGATTGTAAGTTCTACCCGTGAAGTTAATGTTGTGGTACAGATTATTCCGCTGGATGTAAAGACTTATAAATTTGAACTCAGGGACATAACTCTGGAAGGCACCAGAAATGACAATACACTTGCTTATGAGATTATAGAACCTGTATCTGTTACTTTAAAGGGAAAAAAGGAAGATATGGCTAATGTAACGGTGAATAGCCTGTTGGCAAAGGTGGATGTAAATGGACTAAAGGATGGAGAACATCGCATTCCGTTACAGGTTACACTGCCCACAAATATTACTCAATCGGGTGAAACCAAAGTGCTTGTAAAAATAACAAAAGTGCCTGCCGAAGAAAATCAAAATGTACAGCAGGACACAAGGTGAAAACATGAAGATCTTAATTTCAAATTTGGTAACAACACTTGATGGAGGACAAAAGGAACTTGAACATCAGGTGCTTCAAAAGCTTAGGATAAACAGCAATTTAGTTAAAAATATTAAAATAGTCAAACAATCAACAGATGCCAGGAAAAAACCTGGCATACGTTTTGTCTACTCAGTTTCATGTGAGCTTAATGATAATGTGAAAATTCCGTCTGATAATAATATTCGAATACTTGAAGAATTACCGGGGGAAGAATTATTTCCGGGAAATAAACCAATGGACGGAAGACCTCTTGTCATAGGGACCGGCCCTTCAGGATTGTTTTGTGCTCTTGTACTTGCCCAGAACGGTTACAGACCGATTGTAATTGAACGAGGAGGCAATGTCAGTGAGCGTACAGAAAAGGTGACTACTTATTGGAACGGGGGAACCCTTGACACCGAAACCAATGTACAGTTTGGAGAAGGGGGAGCAGGTACTTTTTCTGATGGGAAGCTTACAACAAGAATAAATGATGCAAGGTGTGACAAGGTTCTTAGCGAATTTCACAAATTCGGTGCACCTGATGAAATATTATACAAAGCAAAGCCCCATATTGGTACTGATATTCTAAAGAATATTGTAGTACAAATGAGAATGGAAATTGAACGTCTTGGGGGAACTGTTCTTTTTAATACGAAGATGGTAGATGTTAAGACCCTGAATGGAGAAATCTGTGGGGTTTACACCAACACCAATTCATTTATAGACACAAATGCTGTAGTGCTGGCTATTGGGCACAGTGCACGTGATACCTTTGAAATGCTGTATAAAAGGGGTATTACCTTTGTACAGAAGCCATTTTCAATTGGTGTAAGAATCGAGCATCCCCAAGAGGTTATAAACGCGGCACAATATGGCGATGCAGCAGGACATCCTGCTTTAGGCCCCGCAGATTATCAGCTCTTTTGCAAATTTTTGGAGCGTACGGCATACTCCTTTTGTATGTGTCCCGGCGGTGTAGTTGTGGCCTCAGCTTCTGAAACGGACACTATAGTCACCAATGGTATGAGTGAATTCAAACGTGACAAGGATAATGCTAACAGTGCCTTGGTGGTTTCTGTAGGGCCCGGGGATTTTGGAACACAGCACCCTCTTGCCGGAATCGAGTTCCAGAGAAAATGGGAAAGGCTTGCTTTTGAAACTGGAGGAAGAAATAATAGTGCTCCCGTGCAAAGGCTTGAGGATTTTCTGGAGGGAAGGACAGGAACTCTTGGCAGTGTAAAGCCAAGTTATACAGGAGAAACCCGTTGTGCAGATATCAATAATTGTCTGCCCAATTACGTTACGGATAATATGAAACAGTCAATAAGCTACTTTGACAGAAGGCTGAAGGGGTTTGGTATGAAGGATGCATTGCTTACAGGTGTAGAGACAAGAACCTCATCTCCTGTGAGAATTCCGAGAAACGATAAGCTTGAATGTATTGATTTACAGGGGCTTTATCCTGCAGGTGAGGGAGCAGGATACGCTGGTGGAATAGTAAGTGCTGCTGTGGACGGAATACGAATAGCAGAACAAATTATTAAAACATATGCAATTCCTAAATAGAACTATTAATAACATATTAAAAGATGATATATTATATAAGGAAAGTTAAATTCGAAATAAATGGAACTTGGAGGATAAAATGGGTAGATTATTTGGAACTGACGGGGTCAGAGGTGTTGCAAATCTTGAATTGACTCCAAAACTTGCATATCAACTTGGTCAGGCAGGTGCTTACGTACTTACTGGGGAAACCAAGCATACACCTAAAATACTGGTTGGTATGGATACCAGAATATCAGGGGATATGCTGGAAGCTGCTCTGATTTCGGGAATTTGTTCTGTAGGGGCGCAGGTTGTCAGCCTTGGAGTAATTCCAACTCCTGCAATTGCATACCTTACAAGACAGTATGATGCCGATGCGGGTGTTGTTATTTCAGCTTCACATAACCCTTTTGAATATAACGGAATAAAGTTTTTCAATTCGAACGGGTATAAGCTGCCTGATGCTATCGAGGATAAAATTGAAGAAATAATACAAAATGACTGTGAAGATTTGCCTAAGCCGGTAGCACAGAATATTGGATTTAAATGTTATCAAGAAAATGCTCTTGAAGATTACGTAAACTTTGTAAAGGGAACTATTACAGGTGACCTTGAAGGAATAAAGGTTGCAATTGATTGTGCAAATGGAGCATCCTTTCAAGCGGCTCCAATGGCATTGTTAGATTTAAAGGCAGATGTAAGCGTTATAAATAATGAACCTGATGGAACAAATATAAACAGCGGTTGCGGTTCAACTCATATGCAGCAGCTTCAGGCATACGTAAAGGAAATAAATGCGGATATAGGACTTGCATTTGACGGTGATGCAGATAGAGTTCTTGCTGTTGATGAAAACGGCAATATTGTAGACGGAGACCAGATAATGGCTATCATAGGCCTGTACTTGAAGGATAAGGGTATGCTGGCTCAAAATACAGTTGTGGCAACGGTTATGAGCAACATGGGACTTGATATTATGGCTAAAAGTAACGGCCTTAATATAGAGAAAACAAAGGTTGGAGACAGATACGTTCTTGAAGAAATGCTCAATAAAGGATATATGCTTGGCGGTGAGCAGTCCGGCCACATTATATTCCTGGATCATAATACTACAGGTGATGGTCTTTTAACTGCCGTTCAACTGATGAGGGTCTTAAAGGATTCGGGCAAAAAGCTTTCAGAACTTGCGGGAGTAATGCAGATATTGCCTCAGGTATTGATAAATGCAAAGGTAACCAATGAAAAGAAGTATAAATACCTTGACGACGAAGTAATCAAGAAGATGTGCAAGGAGCTTGAGGACGAGTTCAAGGGAGAAGGAAGAGTCCTTATAAGGCCTTCAGGAACCGAGCCTTTGGTTAGGGTAATGATTGAAGGCAAGAACAAAGATATTATTACACGGCGTGCAAAAGAACTCGTAAGAGTTATTGAAGGAAGATTGTCCTAAAGGTTGTATATAATAGGAGGAGTGGAAAGATTTTTTCCGCCCTTCTATTTTTTTTGTTTTTTGGGTGTTAAATGTCCTTTCAAATTTACTTATAAATTAGATGAGTATTTTTGGAGGGACAATTATGCAAAAAAATGATAAAACAGATAAAAAAATACAGGCAGCATCCGGAAGAGGAAACAGAAATTTTCAAAACATAATATTAGCTCAAAAAAGCAAAACCACCAGAGAAGATGAAATTGTTAAAACTGCAGTTTTAACGTCTCAAAAGGAAATTACCCAGTTAAAAAAATTCTGTGATCTTGTTGATAATTCAATTGACAAAAAAAGCTCAACAGCCGTACAAAATGCATTAAAAGGTTTGGAGGCTGCCATAAAGCTTGCACATGGAGTAATGTTATTAAACAATGTGACTTCAAAAAATGTAACTACCCCACAAAATAAAATTACCATGGATAGTATTAATACGGTTTTATCCGGAACAATAGTAAGTTCTGAGAAGGCTTTTGAAAAGCGTAAAGGTTTATTGTTATAATCCAGACAAGTCCTAGTACAATTTTCCACAAAAGTTAAAAAACTATGAATTTTGTTGACAATTTTATAGTATATATAATATATTGTAGTATAGATGTGGTTCAATATAAGAAATAAATGGATACTAAGGGGGTGGCAAAAAAAGCAGGATTAATATGAATTAAAAAGGCGCCAGGACAGATTTTTTTATAGGTCTGTTGACGAGGAGAAGGAAGCGATACACAAACCTATGTGTATCGTATCGAAATATTCGGCGGATACCTTCCGGCTGTTACGGTCGAGAGAGACAAACAAAGCTTGCAGGCGACTGCAAAAACAAAATAGTCTCATGTAACTGATCCTGTATTATATCTTAGAAAATTCATTATATATTAAAATTTAATATTGCTTTTTAGAAATTGGGAGAGTGTTTTAGTTTTGCCCTTTTTTACACTTATGCGTTATTTTTGAATTGTTTTTTCTCCTGTACAAAGGGGAAAGTGTATCTTTTTTTAGGGTAAAAGTGCGTTTGAAAAAGTTGATGGTTAGCTAAAACCATTGGAACAAGGAATAATTATGTAAACTAACAAATATAGAAGGAGAATTAATATGTGCGGAATAGTTGGATATATTGGAAAT
>JAEZIU010000296.1 GCA_023436485.1 Bacillota bacterium
AGATTGTATAGAATGGGGTGGCTTATCTGTGACGGAAGTAAATTGAAAGTTACAGAATATCCTGATCTTTTTCAGGCTATCGGGAATGCCCACGGAGGGGATAATAATAATTTTTACCTGCCCGATATGCAAAGCAAATTTATAAGAGGAGTTAATGGGGATGCTGTTAGTGATTCAGGTAAGTTGATGGACCCTGATGCAGCTCAGAGGACATTTGCTAAAGTCGGTGGAAATACCGGAAATGACGTAGGGTCCTATCAGGATTTTGCAACAGGACTTCCAAAGGCTAGTTTTAATACTAATGTAACCGGTAGCCATGTACATAATTTACCACACTTGCCTGATGGTTCTCACAATGCATATGCCGGCAGTTTAGGCAGGGATGGCGGAAAAGAGGCTGGTGACAATACCACAACAGGTGAATCCGGTTCCCATTCTCATGTTATTGTGGGTGGAGGAGATCCTGAAACCCGTCCAAGAAATATGAATCTTAATTTCTTAATTAAATTCAGTAAAGACAGCAAATAATTTTTATTTATATAGGAGGAAGAGATATGCCTTTAAAATTTCCCGTAGGTATTGTTATACCTTTTGCCGGACCACTTAAAGAAGACCAGTTGAAATCTTCCGGCTGGCTTCCTTGTGACGGAAGAGTGTTGGATAAAACTCAATATTCAGAATTGTTTAATGTAATTGGAACAAAATATGGAGGAGATGGTATTCCTAATTTCTATGTACCTGATCTTCGAGGAAGATTTGTCCGTGCAACCGATCATGGAAGAGGGTATGACCCTGACGCACAGCAACGTAAAGCGGTAAGGTCAGGGGCAGCAGCCGGAGACAATACCGGTTCAGTTCAGGATTATGCAACAGCCAAGCCAAAGAATGACTTTACAACAAACGATCAAGGTACTCATAACCACTCTGTTGATCATCTTCCTACAGACTATTGGAATGCCGCATGTGCCATAACCGATAATGAAGGTGCAAATTTCCCCGGGCGTACCGCTATATCAGGTGAAGCCGGACAACATTCGCATACGATTATATCCGGTGGAGACAGTGAATCCAGACCTATAAACCTGTCTATGTATTGGATTATAAAATTCACTTCAGCTGATTATGATGAAGCGATGTTATTGGCGGCAGGCTCTATAGTATCCTTTGCAGGAGATGCGTTAAACCAGAGCAATGACCTGATTGCCAATGGCTGGTTGCCATGTATCGGCAGTTCATATGAAGTTAGCAAATATCCAGACCTTTATGAAAATATTTGCAATATATATGGCGGAGATGAGAACAATTTCAATGTACCGGATCTTAGAGGTTTATTTGTAAGAGGTGTTAACTCGAATACATCAGGTACATCCGGTGTATACGGAGCAACCAGAGTCGGGCAAGTAGAGGAGTATTCAACCGCTCTTCCAAAAACCGCAAATTTTTCTTTATCAACAAACGGCGCCCACACTCACAGTGCTCCCAAACTGCCACAGGATAAATATATAGAAAATTATTGTGCAGGCCACGAGGTTGCCAATTATCCTTCAGGTCAGGTAACTGATAATAATGGAAATCATACTCATATTATAGCCGGTGGTGATTCAGAGACACGTCCTGTAAATATTTATATGGATTATATTGTAAAGTCAAGTGATGTTTAAACACCAGTACATAACATTCATATGACAGGAGAGGTTTTTATGAAAGATTTGGATGGCGTATACTATATCCAGAATTTAAAGTATGGATATATTTTTGCAGCTGATGGTGATAAGGATGAGAATGATCACATTGTAGAGTCCAGACCGTCAGATGATAATATTAATTATGAAAAGTTTAAATTTAGAATTACAAAGCATCCAGGAGACTATTACTCAATTGTAAATCTAAAATATGGTACTATGTTTGCAGCAAGCAGCACAAAGGATGAAAATGACCATTATGTTGAGGCAGGAAATGTTGGTGATATAGCTAAATCACAATGGAGAATAGGCTATATTAATGAAGATTATCCTATGTTAGGAATGTACATACAGAATGTAAAGTTTAATTATATGTTTGCTGCCTCCAGCACAAAAAAAGGTTCAGACCATGTTGTAGAAACAGCCCCTGATAGCGGTGAAAATGAATTAAAGCTTGATAAATTCAAGTTCAGAATAGTTCCCGTGTGATATTTAATTTCATATATATAAGAAAAAGCATGGATTGGCATATGATGCCGATTCATGCTTTTTTAGATATCAGATACTCTTTATTACAGATTCCAATAGTCCCGGAAATCTAGCGTTTAACTCATCATACCTTATGGACATAAACCTTTGTTTACCCTCAATGCGTACCTTTATAATGCCGGATTCCCTTAACACCTTAAAATGGTGGGAAAGAGCGGATTTCGTCAGGTCGATATTGCAGCATGCACAGGTGGTTTCCTCTTGATTTGCAAGATTTTTAATAACCTGAAGACGGGTAGGGTCACCAAGTGCATTTAAAACAGTAGATAAACACATTTGCTCCGCTGTGGGATGAAATAATTCCCTCAAGTTACTGTACCTCCTGACTAAATTTGTATTTAATATACTATTGAATTATACCACATCCTGTGATATATTTAAACAGTTCAATTGTGTTTGAACTATTTAACATAAGTAAACTTTGATTTTTAGAATATAATAATAAGTATCTTTTTAAAATCTGTTAATTATGTATGGAGGTAGATATTGTGGAATTGCTGCACAAGCCGTTAAATATAGGAAATATGAAACTAAGTAACAGATTGGTTATGCCGCCTATGGCTACTGCAAAGTCTGAGGATGACGGGAAAGTAAGCCAGGGTATTATTGACTACTATGATGAAAAGTCAAAGGGAGGCCATATAGGTCTTGTAATTATTGAACACAGCTATATAAATAAGGAAGGTAAGGCCAGCAGTAACCAGCTGTCCATAGCTGATGACAGGGTTATTGAAAAGCTCAAGAAATTATCAGATGTAATACACAAAAACGGTTCAAAAGCCATAATGCAGATTAATCATGCAGGAAGTGCCACAACCGCCGAAATAACAGGAAGCAGCCCTGTAGGCCCTTCTGCCGTAGCACATCCGAGAAACCCGAATGTATCACCAAGAGAACTAACCACGGATGATATAAAGGGTATAATCAATTCTTTTGCAAATGCTGCCAAAAGAGTTAAAGAGGCGGGTTTTGACGGCGTTGAGATACATTCGGCCCACGGTTACCTTCTGAGCCAATTTTTATCTCCCGTTAGTAATAAACGGTCCGATGAATACGGCGGAAATGTTCAAAACAGAATAAAAATACACCTTCAGGTAATTGATGCCGTAAAAAAAGCAGTAGGCGAAGATTTTACCGTTTTGCTGAGACTTGGGGCATCTGATTATATGGAAGGCGGCACCACAATAGAGGACAGCCTGATAGCAGCCGTTGAATTTGAAAAGGCAGGAGTTGCAGCACTGGATATTTCAGGTGGCTTCTGCGGCTACATGAAGCCGGACGCAGAGGGACAGGGGTATTTCTGGCCTTTGACAAAAGCAATCAAGGAACATATTTCCATTCCTGTTATACTTACAGGGGGAATCACGGATGCTGAGTCGGCAGAACAGCTTCTGGCTGATGGAAAGACTGATTTGATAGGAGTAGGCAGAGCAATTTTGAAAGATTCTGATTGGGCTGCCCGGGCAATGGGTATCTAAATTAGTATAATATTAATCTTGTAAGGAGGTGATAAAATGATAACAAAGGACTGGTCAATAACTGATATAGTTGAGAAATATCCTAAAACTGCAGAAATATTGATGAATCGCGGAATGCACTGTTTCGGATGTATGGCAGCAAGGTTTGAGAACATAGAACAGGGTGCAATGGCTCATGGTATAAATGTAGATGAATTGATTAAAGAACTAAATGAGGCAATAAAGGAATAATTTTAAATAGGAATAGTAAAACTTAAAATAAGCATAATTACCGAAGCAAATAAATTTATTTTCGGTTATTATGCTTATTTTTTATATGCTATATAAAGAATATTATTACGAAGTAAATAATAAGCAGAGCAAAACCCAGCGGAAGCCCGATTTTTGCCCATTCACGGCTCTTTATTTTAAGCTTTCCGGCAGATATGATATTTGGAATATTCCCGGGAATAAGCATTCCGCCACTCAACAGCAGACCCATAAGAATCGCCTGAATCTGTTTGAGGCTCATAGCAGGGCTGACTTCGGCAGCAGCAAGGGTGGCATTGTCCAGTACAGCAGAAGACACATTAATCCAATATAAAACCATGCTGGGAAGATGAATGACATATGTGTTTATTAGAGGCTTGAATCCCGAACCCAACAGTTCCAAAGCTATTATAAATAAAAATATCTTTATGGCACGAACAAAAACCGATTTAATACTTTCCAGTTCCAAAACCCCTTCAGTTTCGTCCTTCCAGCTATTTTCCCCCACAATTTCATTTTGATTTGCCTTATGCATCATTTTTGCAACCACAGCTCCTAGTATAGCCATAACAAGGACTCCGGGAATAACATATATACCTATATTTCTAAAAAGATACGTAAAATCGGCTTTCAAAGAGGACACAACTATAGTGGAAAGAGGTTCTCCGATAGGTGTAAGGGCTGACCCCAAACCAATTGCAAAACAGGATATTACAGTTAGCTTTACCTTCTGACTGTGCTTGAAGGGTAGGGCGTGTACTATCTCAACCAGTATCAAAGCTGCAATTATAGCCGTAATCAGACTTGATACCAGACCTAGAATTATTATTAGCAGAAAAACAAAGATGCTTATAGGTAAACGCCCTGTGGCATATCCTACAAATTTCTTGATTTTGCCCACTGAAATCCTGAAAATAAATCCTGCTACCAGCACTGCACCGGTTATAAAATAAAGAAGATAGTTTTCAAATATATGCAGCAGTAAGCCTGTAGAAAGTGTTCCGGAAATTATGGTTGCTGCAATTCCCATTACAAGCAAAAAATATTCCAGATTATGCTCAATGGGCCTGAAGGCAAAGGGTAGTATCAATATTAATGCTAGTACAATCAAAAGTCCTATAATCATTTATATCCTCCAAAATTACTTTTTATTTCATAACATTAGCTAATACAATTACAAGCCCAATTGCAGCTACAACATAGCAAACTACCATTATAAGATGCCTTTTTATATTATTCATTAAAATCACCCCCTTTAATCTAATACAACCGGGGAACTTTCAAATATTGGGAAGAAATTTATGTTACGAGAACCATATTTTTGAAGTGAACAAACGCAAAAAAGGTGGAAAACTCGTAAACATACGAGCTTCCCACCCCAGAAGCCTAAAACTCTTGAAAACGGAAGTTATCCGTTCAACCGAAAAGAACTTTATTAACTTACGGCAATTATAACACGGTGAAAAAATTTGTACAATATAGTATATTACTTTTAGTACTTGAAAAGAGGATAAAACTATGACAAGAAATTATTTGCAGTTAAATAAATATGAAGCAGAAAAACTGCTGGAATTTATAAATAGAAACAAAATAAATAAAATGTCCTTTGAAGATATGGAAAAACAAAACAGGGCTGAAGAATTTGATTTTGGTAAGGGCGTTATTGTAATTATTGATGAAGAAAATATAATTGGAACGGCATCAGTAGTTTTAAAGGAATGTAAAGAAAAAGGAATAGCCTACGTGATTAAGGTAGATATAAATGAGAACTCGGAGGATAATAACTCTGCTATTTGCCAAATTATTAAAGAATCCAAGGACCTTACGGCAAAGTATGGGGCAAACCAAGTATTTCTAGGAACAAAGGATGATGAAATTATCAAAATTCTCAAAAATTTGGGTATGGAGAAGCAGTATTCGGTAATAAGAATGAAATTGGAGGATAGAAAGGTAGAATGTAAATCATTGGATTTAATTAAATTATCAGATAGGAATAAAAATAGATTCTTAACAATTTATAATAATTCATTTAGAGAAGTCCCAAATGGAGCAACATTAACAGAGAAAGAAGTTGAAGAATATGTAAAAAGTGCTGGTGAAAATAATTGTTATTACATAGTAACCGTAAATAATGAAAAGGTGGGCTTTTTACAATTCAAAATTGAAAACTATATTGGTGAATTTGATTTGGGATTAATTCAAGAAGTAAGGGGAAAGGGTTATGGAAAACAACTTTTGGAAACTGCTATAAGTTTTTTAAACGAAAAGAAGGTGGCAGAAATCAATTTAACCGTTGTTACAAAAAATGAAGTAGCCCTGAATATGTATAAAAAAAGAGGGTTTATAGAAAGTGAATTATTGAGTGACTGGTTTCAAGTCTTATGACCAAGTTGCTTGGAAGATAGAATTATCAAGTAAATTATTACCTTAATTACAATTATATAGTATAATAAATTGGGCTAAATTTATAGGAGATCAATAATAAAATGAAAAAACTATTAACTATTTTAATGGCATTAAGTCTGATTATCGGAATTACTGCATGCTCAGGTGGAGAGAAAAGTACAGCTACTCTTGATACTTTTATAAAATCTTATACTGATGCCGGTGTCAAGGTAGATGCCAAAGAAAAACCTGTATTTGCCATGATAGGAGCAAAAGATGGTGTTATTTTCTATATGGATGAACAAAAAACAGCTATATATGAATATTCTTCTGAGAAAGAACTAAAAAAGAATAAGGAAGATAATGGCCTTATAAAAGACTGGCCGTCAAATGGCAGATTTTTACTTGAAACAAAAAACCAGAAAGCGATTGACATATTTAACGGTGTAAAGTAGATACTTTGAGGCTATAAATGATAAAGGCCGCATCAAAAATTATTGTAAAGTTACTAAAATTATTACACTGGAGGTTTTATGAGCCTGAAAATTTCTTTTGAAGTGCAAAACTTTAATGCAGTAAGATTTATCGGTAAAGAGGTTATTGTTGGCAAGAAAAATCCCGTTCCGGAATTATGGCGTAATATGCTAAAGGATGGTACTAATGAGTTCCTTCAAAACATGCCTGAGAGAGTATCTCCCAGGGGAGACACAATAGGATGGATGGGTGAGTATAATCCAAAAACTAAAGAATTTACATATATAGCAGGGGTATTTACCAAGCCGGAGACTACGGTTCCAAACGGGTTTTCCTATCGTGACATCCCTGATTGTCTAATGGGGATTGGCTGGATAAAAGGGAGTACTTCTCAGTTAGAAAAGGGTGCTCATGTAAAAACTGAGAAAATAATGAGAGAAAATGGGTACGAGCCTGATTACTCGATCGTTGGGATTTCAATGGAATACTATTCATTTGACAAGTATGCAAATATTAAAGAAGATGGTAATAATATTTTCACTTTTGGATATCTTTTACCTTGTAAAAAAATCATTTAAAATGTATTAAAAGGACAATCATCTATGGAAAATAAAAAAAAGCTTCTGATTGTTAGGATCATTGTATCAGTATTATTAGTAATGACACTTATATTAAAAAGGGCACATTTTATCTCATATAATGTATATTCAGTAATAATAATTCTTATAGCAATAGTCATAATATTAGGGCCAAGCAGATTTATTAAAAAATGAACAAAGAGGTGCAGGAATAATAATACAATCCCCTGCACCTCTTTGTTATTTAAATAAAAGCTGATTAATGCTGCTGGGGTTGCTGCGGATTAGGATTTTGAAAGCTTGCAGGCTGGGGATTATCGGCATTAAAGAACTGATCCCCCGGAGTCGATAGGTTGAAGTAAAGTTTTGAATCCTTTGTAATTCCCCAGTCCTTTAATGAACCGGTATCCTGAATTTTATTAAAGGCTTCTCTGAACATAGTGTTATGGGCTTCCTCACGGTTCAGCAGAAAATCTATGGTGCGTCTCACACCTTTGTCTGTTATCTGTCTGTAAAGATATTCGTAAACTACCTTGGCGCGTTGCTCGGCTGCAATATTTGAAAGAATATCAGCCGGAAGGTCGCCTGTTTCATTGACATACGCAGCAGTCCACAACTGGCCTGAAGCGTTACTTAGCATTGGTGTAAGCCCGGTTAAAACGTGTGCCTCTATGTTGCCTATAGTGGCATTTTTAGCATCCAGAACATGACCGTTTAGTAAATTTACTGTTTGAGCAACCATTTCCATATGGCTCAATTCTTCCGAGGCGATATCCAAAAACAAGTCTTTTATCTCAGGGTCCTTTATTCTGAAACTTTGTGAAAGGTACTGCAAAGCAGCTTTCAATTCACCCTGAGGGCCACCCAGCTGTTCCTGAAGCATTGCTGCATAATTGGGATTTGGGCCGTCTACCTTTACATCCTGTAAAAGTGCTTTATCATGTTTAAACATAACGATATCTCCTTTTTTTAACTGTTTGGTCTTAGAATTTGCAGTATTATCATCAATTATTCTGCCGAATATTAATTATTCTCATGGGCAAAGATATTTTTAATATAGTTTTCAACAACAAAAATATGCAGCTTTATGGAGGATAATTATGAAAGCTATTTTATATGAAGGAATAAAAAACGTTAAAGTAAGGAACGTTGGCGATCCCGAAATAAAAAACGATGACGATATTATTGTAAAGGTTACTTCAACCGCTATATGCGGCTCTGACCTTCATCTAATACATGGTATGATACCCAATATGCCGCTGGGATATATATTAGGACATGAAACTATGGGAATTGTGGAAGATGCCGGAAAAGGAGTTCAAAAGGTTAAAAAGGGAGACAGAGTCATAATTCCTTTTCCCGTTTCATGTGGACACTGTTGGTACTGTGAGCATGACTTGTGGAGTCAATGCGACAACTCCAATGCAAATGGAGAGGTTGGCGGAATTTTGGGATACAGTAAAACTTACGGTGGATATGACGGAGGACAGGCTGAATACCTAAGGGTTCCCTATGCAAATATAGGGCCAACTATCGTTCCCGAAGAACTGGCAGACGAGCAGGTGCTCTTTTTGACAGACATTTTGCCAACTTCTTATTGGGGAGTTGAAAACGGTGGAGTGAAAAAAGATGACACGGTTGTAGTACTTGGCTGTGGGCCTGTAGGACTTCTGAGCATAAAGTGGGCGGCATTCCACGGAGCTAAGAGAATAATCGCCGTGGACTACGTTAATTACCGACTTGAACATGCTAAACAGTACGGAGTAGAAGTTATTAATTTTGAGGAACACGACAATACAGGAGAATATATCAAGGAAATAACTCATGGCGGAGCAGATGTGGTAATTGACTGTGTTGGAATGGACGGTAAGATGACCAAATTTGAAATGATAGAGACAGCCTTGAAACTTCAGGGAGGTTCAAAATCTGCTATTGAAATAGCCACTCAGGCAGTAAGGAAGGGTGGTACAGTGTCAATGGTAGGAGTTTATGGAGCAAGATATAATATGTTCCCACTTGGAGATTTCTTTGCCAGAAATATTACACTTAAAATGGGTCAGTGTCCTGCACAGACTTATGTTCCAAGGATTCTGGATTTAATAAAACAAGGCAAGTTTGATGCTACAGATATTATTACTCACAAGCTCAAGTTGGATGAGGGAGAACATGCCTACGAAATATTTGATAAAAAATTGGATAATTGTATTAAGGTCATTTTAAAACCTTGATTGTGCAAATTACCGTAAAACACAGTAACCAATCAAATTAAACTCACATATATTGGAACTATAAATATATAAAAGTGAGTGATTTGCTTTGAGAATTCATGTTGTAAAGTCAGGTGAAAGTATATATTCAATTGCACAGCAATACAGAGTGTCGGCGCAAAAAATAATATCAGATAATGAACTGACCAACCCGGGCCAACTAGTAGTAGGACAAACTTTGGTTATACTAGAGGGAACCCGAAGACATGTTGTTTCGCCCGGCGAGTCAATCTACTCTATAGCAAGGTCGTATAGAATAAGTGTCAATGAACTGATGGCAGCCAACCCTCAAATCACCGACCCCTCCAGAATACAGCCGGGTATGGTTATTACCATACCTCCGGTAACATATGATTATGGGCCCATGGAAGTAAACGGTTATGCCTTCCCCAATATTGACATGGAAGTCTTGAGAAAGACGCTGCCAAATCTGACATACCTCAGTATTTTTAGCTATCAGGTCAGTCCAGACGGTAATCTGCAGTCTATACCCGACGAACCCCTTATTGAAGCTGCAAGAGCCGCAAGGGTAGCTCCACTTATGGTTGTTACAAACATAAAAGAGGGTGGGGGGTTCGACAGCGATATTGCACATTCCATACTTACAAACGAGACAGCCCAGACAAATCTAATTAATAATGTTATCAGAGTTTTGAGACAGAAGAATTATTTTGGTCTGGATATTGATTTTGAGTATATATATCCATATGACAGAGAGAGCTATAATAATTTCCTGAGAAGAATCGTAAGAACTCTCCGACCCCTTGGTTATACCATTACTACAGCACTTGCCCCTAAGATATCGGCTACACAGCAGGGAAAACTGTATGAAGCCCATGATTATCCTGTTCACGGAGCACTGGTTGACCATGTTATACTTATGACTTATGAATGGGGATTCACATATAGTGCACCTATGGCAGTATCCCCTATAACCGGGGTTAAACGTGTTCTGGACTATGCGGTAACGGCAATACCAAGGCGTAAGATATTTATGGGAATATCAAATTACGGTTATGACTGGACATTGCCATACACTCCGGGAACCGCCGCAAGAACCGTAACTAATACAGGTGCGGTTGATCTTGCAAGAAGGGAGGGGGCTGAAATTCAGTACGACGAAATATCTCAGGCACCTTTCTTCTATTACTATGCTGATAACGGAAAGCAGCACGTAGTTTGGTTTGAGGATGCCAGAAGCATTTTTGCCAGACTGACTCTGGCACATGACTATAGACTGGGGGGAGTAAGCTACTGGACAATAAATCGTTACTTCCCACAGAATTGGTTAGTTTTAAGCTCCATTTTTAATATAAGAAAGCTCCTCTAATCTTATTGCTACCACTCCATGGTATCTAACAAAAACAGCAACCCTAGCCACAGTAAGCAAAAATGACGCGAATTGTGGCTTGTGGTTGCTGTTTTTTTACGGATTAATTTATGCCAAACACCGACTGACTGTGGGGATACAGACAGTGTAAATATTTGGTGTGTTTACAATTTAACAATTTGATTGATTATTCCTTATTCCTTTGATAGAATAGTGAAGAAATGTGTAGAAAAATGTAGAATAAAGTAGGAAAATATGGTAAGTAAAGAGGGGGAGCCAATTGAAAAGCAAAATACTACTTATTGGTGCAGGCTATGCGGGAATACTCACTGCTAAGAAACTGGCTAAAAAATTTAAAAAGAATGATGATGTGAGCATCACTATTATTGATAGAAATCCGTTTCATACAATGCTTACCGAGCTGCATGAGGTAGCTGCAAATCGCGTTGATGAAGATAGTATAAAAATCAGTTTGAGCAAGGTGTTTGCAGGCAGAAAGGTAAATGTTGTACTGGATACCGTAGAATCCATTGATTTTGAAAATAATAGGGTTACCGGAAACTGTGATACCTATGAATATGAATACCTTGTATTGGCAGCAGGTTCAAAACCGACATATTTTGGTGTACCCGGTGCTGAGGAATTTTCCCATAAGCTTTGGTCTTTCGATGATGCTGTTAACTTAAGAGAACATATTCACAACTGCTTCAGAAAGGCTGCTACAGAAACCAACCGTGAAAAGAAAAAGAGACTTCTGACTTTCCACGTAGTTGGAGCAGGTTTTACAGGAGTTGAAATGGTAGGGGAACTTGCAGAATACGTTCCTGTCCTATGCGAAAAGTATGAAATAGACAGAAAAGATGTAAGCGTATACAACGTTGACGTATTAACCCGTACAGTTCCTAATTTGCCGGAAAAGCTATCAAACAAGGTAGAAAACCGTTTGAAGAAAATGGGCGTTACCATGATGCTTAATAATGGTGTTGTAGGAGTCGGAGCAGACTTCATTGAAACCAAAAATGGGGACAAGGTTACAAGACATACTGCCGGAACAGTTATATGGGCGGCTGGTATCGAAAGCTCCGATATTACCAACGAAGCTGCAAAAAATCTTCAATCTGCTGCAAGAGGACGTATAAAGCTGGATTCATACCTGCGTTCACTTGACAACGACCACGTATACGTAGTTGGAGATAATATGCTCTTTACAGCTGAAGGAGAGGAAAGACCTGTTCCTCAGATGGTAGAAAACTGTGAACAAAGTGCTGCGGTTGCTGCAAAGAATATCTATAGCGCAATTACAGGCAAGGGCGAAATGGAAGTTTACAAGCCTTCTTTCCACGGAATGATGGTTTGTGTAGGAGGAAGATACGGTGTTGCAAGAGTTGGTTTACCAAAGTTTATGTTTAATCTGCCATCTTTTCTTGCAATGTTTGCAAAGCATTTTATAAATATAATTTACTTTATACAGGTACTGGGCTGGAACAAAATATTCAGCTATATAAAGCATGAGTTCTTTACAATAAGAAATTGCAGAAGTTTCGTAGGCGGACATTTCTCTAACAGAACACCAAGCTTTTTGCTTGTGGCTCTGAGAGTATGGCTTGGAGCAGTTTGGCTCTTTGAAGGTATAATGAAAATCGTTGAGGGCTGGTTTAACAAACCACATCTTGCAGGATTCTTCGGGGGAGCTAACGGCTGGTATGACAGTATTCTCAAGGGTGTGACAGAAGGAACAAGCGGTGCAACCGGTGAAGCCGGAAAGGCCGTTGCAGAAGCAGTTTCCTCGGCGACAGTTGCAGGAGGCGGAGAAGCAGTTACACAAGGACTTGGTAAGATAGGTACAACAATAATCAACTTTGATTTCTTAAACCTGTTCCGTGTTATATTTGTTAGTGGCAAACAGCTTGCAGAATCTGCATTGAGCGATTTTGCATTCAGACTGGATATACCTCTAATGAACACTTTTGTTAATAAATTTATACTTGCAAACGATTCAGTTCAGATGTTTATGCAGATTTCAATCGTAATAGCTGAAATCCTCATAGGACTTGCATTGATAGGAGGCTTATTCACTACACCGGCTTCAGCTGTATCACTGGTATTGCAGTTTATGTTCGTGTGTACCACAGGCTTGTATCTGGGAACTTTCTGGATGATATTTGCCGGAATTGCCGTGTTGATTGGCGCCGGAAGAACCTTCGGATTAGATTACTATGCTATGCCATTCCTGAAAAGACAGTGGAAAAAGCTGCCTGTAGTTAAAAAATGGTATATATATCACGATTAATGTTAAGTATGATTAAAAGCATTATCCGCTAAGAAGGGGGTGATATGGTGATTGGAAGATTCCTAAACTATGTAGAGATAAAGACAAAGATAACCAGTACATTTGCATTTCTTATCACTATGGCTTATTTATTCTATATAGGAAATCCTGTTAACTGGAAGCTTACAATAATATTTTTTGCGTCAATGTTCATATTTGATATGACCACTACTGCAATTAACAACTATATCGATACAAAGACCAATCACCAGTCACTTGGATTCAAAAGAAAAACTGCTTTGGGTATTATATATGTAATGCTGGGTATAAGTACGGCACTGGGTTTATATCTTGCATATCTCAGTGACTTGGTAATATTGCTTGTGGGTGCTGTTTGCTTTATGTGCGGTATTCTATATACTTTCGGACCTATACCCATATCAAGGCAGCCGTTGGGAGAGATTTTTTCAGGATTATTTTATGGTTTACTTATACCGTTTATTCTTCTGTATATAAACCTTCCGGCGGGAACCCTTTTGAACCTTAGCGTGAGTTTTACTGAAATTAACCTGCATTTAAGCATTATGCCTTTAATCACAGTAGTTCTGCTTTCGATACCACCTGTATGTACCACTGCAAATATAATGTTGGCAAATAATATATGTGACCTTGAAAGGGATATTGCAGTAAAGCGATTTACGCTGCCCTACTACTTGGGCAAAAGGAAAGCCGTTTACCTGTTTGCAGGTTTATATTATCTGGTGTATCTGGATATCATATTCATGGTTGTACTGAACAAATTGCCTGTAGTATGTCTGCTTTCATTAATATCGGTATATCCCGTACAGAAAAACATCAATCTGTTTTTCAAGGAGCAGGATAAAGCAAAAACCTTTATTGTTTCCATAAAAAATTATGTACTTATAATGGGTTCTATATCATTGCTGATTTTTATAGGGGGATTGTTATTCTAGGGTAATTAAGGAGCTAATATGAAATTTGCTAAAAAGTCCGACATTTTAATAATATTAATAATTCTAATATCCGGTGGAATTTTATGAGCAGTGTATAACAACTCTGTTTCAAGTAAGCCGGCAAAGGCGGAAATTTATTACAAATCAGAACTTATTAAAACCGTTGATTTGTCAAAGGGCCAGGATAAAACCTTTAGCATACCCCAAAGTGATCATATAGCATTTCATCTGACAACAGACGGCAGGATACGTTTTGAAGATTCAGACTGTCCGGACAAGATTTGCATTAAGACCGGTTGGCTTAGTAAGGTTGGGCAAACTGCTGCTTGCCTTCCCAATGAGGTTTTTCTGAAAATTGTACCTAAAAACAATAACCGCAGTGA
>JAEZIU010000325.1 GCA_023436485.1 Bacillota bacterium
CAAAAATAACCGTATACTCCTCTGGAAACCTAATTGGAGGAATAGAACCATAAAATCGGTTCAAATCATTACAAGCTGCAATCTGTAAAAGGATTGCAGCTTGTAACAATTAAAAGTAGCAAAGGAGGAAAACGGCTGATGAGTCCAGTTATAACGGCACAAAAACAAAAAGATAAGACAACCGGCGTAAAAAGAAATAACATACAGGGTCAAGCCGGGAGCCGCAAGCCGGTTGCCGGAAAAGCGGATGCAGTTGAAATAATACATCGACTCAAAAAGGATCCTGATTCGTTAAAACGTGATGATGTAGTAATACTACAGAAAACTATAGGAAATAAAGCTCTGGGAAAAATGCTCACGGATTTGAAGACAAAAAAAGAGCAAAAGAAAGAAGATCAGGGAAAAGCAGCTGAAAAAACAAAGGTTCCTGATATAAAAGTTAATGAAAAATCGCAAAAAACTCCTGAAGTTAGTAAGAAAACAGAAAAGCAACATACTAAGAACGACAATGTTGCTACTGATAAGAATAAAATAGTGCAAAGCCCAAAAAAGAATGAAAATAGTCCTATTTCAGCTAAACCCGGAAAAGAGACTGTTAAAAAACAAGGTGCTGAGTCTCGAACCCAAAGTATTGAACCCACTATATCCTCAAAGCCAAAACAGAGCACACAAAAAACTAATATTGAAAACAAAAGTCAAGAGATTATCTCTCAAAAGAAAAAAGATAAGGTTCAGGAAACAATTGCACCTGTGGCAAAAAATAAATCAAATACTTCAAATAAAATATCGACAGGATTTGGCGGAACTGTGAAGAGCCAGAATGAAGCACCGACAAAGAAGGCTCCCGTTAAAGCACCTGTAATAAAAATAAATTCGGAGGACCCAAGTAAAATACTTAGTTCACTTGGAAGCGTTCCTCCAACGGAAATTGTAAATGCTTTCTCACAGGCATCATCAGTATCTGAAACTGCTTTTGAAAAACAAAAAACAAAAACCCAGGCAAAAATTCCGGTAATACCAACTCCAACGGGAATCCCGGCTAAAAAGGGCCCTGCGAAAGTTGTAAACAAGGTTAAGGAATTGGCTCATTCTGCAATTTCCTCATTCAAGAGCCAAAAATCAGGCGGTAAAACATCTGAAGGAATGCCGGAAGATATAAAAATACGTGAAGGCGATGATATTGATGCCGATGACGTAAGGCAGCAAGCAAAAGAATATACAAAAAATGCACCTGAGATAGGCATGACAGGAGAAGCTGACCCTAATCAGATGGAAGGCTTTATGAGCGAAGCGTCCCAGAATGCCGGAAATGCAAAGCAGGCTGAATTAAACCAAACTAAGCAGGATTTTGGAGAAAACGGTATAGCACCGCAGGAAGACCCTACAACAATAAAAGCGGATAAAGCCATAGGAGGAGTACTTCCACTTGGAATTGATATAAACAAGCAAGCTCCCATATCCCCCGAAGTAGCTTCAAGGGTAAACCCTCAATTGAATGCACAACTAAAGAGCTTTATGCAAGCTAAAGGAAATGAATTCCAAAAGGGCAAGACCCAGTTTGACTCGGGAGTTTCCAATGCAAAAGCAAATGCAGATGTACAGATAGAAAGCCATAAAGCAGAAGCAAAGCGTACTCAGCAAAAGGAACAGGAAAATGCAAAGGCCGAAGTAGGCGGCTTGAGAGACCAATGGAAGAATGAAATAAACACTGCGACAGAAGGATATGAAAAGGATGCCGGTGCAGAGACAGAAAAGAAGAAAAAAGAAGTAGGAAAAATAAAGGATGAAAAAGAAGGTGAAGTAAAAAAGACCCTAAAAAATGCTGAAAAGGATGCAGACAAAGAATGCAAAACAGCCAAGAAAGATGCAGATGAAGAGAAAAAGAAGCAAGAAGAAAAACCTAAGAGTCTTGCCGGAAAGATATGGGGTGGTATAAAGAAAGTCGGTAAAGCTATTGTAGACGGCATAACAAAGGCTGTTAGCTTTATATTTGACAAACTCCGTCAGGCAGTAAAAACAATATTTGAAAAAGCAAAACAGCTGGCAGTCGGACTAATAGAAGCAGGCCGCAGGCTGATAGTAAGTGCTATAAAGGGGTTGGGAACTGTTCTCAAAGGACTGGTAAAAACTCTCCTTGCTAAATTCCCGGGAATAGCAAACAAAATATGTAATTTGATAGATAAAGCCGTAAATAAAGCAGTAGCAGCAGTAAACAAAGCAGCCGCACTACTGAAAAAGGGAGTAACAGCAGCATTGAACTTTATGGCAAAAGCAGTGGATGGCTTACTTGTCGGCTTGCAAAAGATATACAAGGCAGTAATGGCGGGAATAAAGAAGTTCCTCACCATGGACTTCAAGAAGATATTCGGAGCAATCCTTGAGGCCGCAGAAATAGCGGCAGAAATAGCTCTTGCCTTTGCAACAGGCGGAGGAAGCGTACTGCTTCAGATAGTAAAATGGCTTGCAACCACACTACCACAACTGCTAAGAACAGCAGGTTCGGTAATGAACTTTGTTAATACAATCAAAAGCATAAAACTCAAGGATGTATTAAAGTTACTGTCAGCAGCAGGAATAGCAGGCTTCCTTACAAAAGGACTGTTCGGAGAATTAACAGGACTGCCAAAGGAAAGTAAGGACGAAAAAGGGGAAAAAGAACCTGCATCAGGAGGTGCAGAAAAGGGACTGGTCAAAGTTCTTCACGCACTATCATCTGTATTCAATGTATTTAAAGGAGTATATAACAAAATTGCAGGTGGAGTAGGAAAGATACTGGGAGTAATAAATATAGCTGCAAAACCATGGTTTGCAACCTTTAGTGCAATATATGCCGGAGCAGTAAAAGCAATGGATGTGGTTGGAAATCCTGTAGAGACCCTCAGCGAAGGCGCCGGAAAACTAAAAGAGTCAGTCGGAAGCTTCTTTGGCAGTGTAAAGGGCAAACTCAAAGAAATAGCAGGCAGCATCAAGTCAAAAGTAGCAATACTGGGACAGCCTGCACAGCTAATGAAGTTAATAGCCAACAAGGCTGTAGACATGGTACTGAACTTCATAATCTCCCATCCGCCATCTGCACTAATCAAAGCAGTATTCAAAGGAATAGAAGCTATAGCAGGAAAATCCATAGTAGAGCTGGTGAGGCAGTACATACCATTTGCAGACAAGCTGTTTGACAAAATTGCCGGATCAGGCCCTGTACAAAGTCTGATGAAGCCGCTGCAAGGACCAATAAACAATGTAAATGGAATGATAGACGAGGCAACCACCGGAGCAACAGGCATGGTAAACAATGCGGAGCAGTCAGCTACAACCACTCTGGGCAGCGGAGCAAAACTCGTTACAGCCATGGGCATAGGCAAAGCAGGAGGCAGCAAAGCAAACAGCAAAGGCGACGCCAAGGGAGCAAGCAAAGGAGGAGGACCAAAAGGCGGAGGCGACTTCCTGGGCATACTGTTGTCGGGAGTACATACAAAACTCTATGCAATAGGATTAAGAAACATCGCCAAGCTGGGCAAAAACCTTGCAAGCAAAGTAGCAGGCGGAGCAAAAGCCATTATAGGAAAAATGCTTACTAAAAAGGTCAAATTCAAGCTTGGGAATGAAAGCCATGAGCTGTGGGTGGAAAAGGGTAAGAATAAGAATGTTGTAATGATGGCGAGTAATAATCCAGGGGAATATGAAAAAAATCCGGAAGTAAGCAGGATAATTAAAGTAAACCCCGAAATAAATGGTATAGTAGCTAATACAGAAAAAGACCCAACCGTGCCAAAAGTTAAACTTTTAGCGAAAAAGTCTCAAGAAGCGAAAGATAAAGTTGCGGGAGTAAGTAAAGCTAAAGAAATAGGAAAAGATTCTGGCAAAACGCAACGTGAACTGGCAAAAGTTGTTCCTAATATGACATATAAACAGGTGAAAAAGGCTTTGGAGCAAAGATATAAAGAATTTATTAAAAGTAAAGTTGGTAATGAATCGTTTATTGTATCACAAGATGGATTAGTTGAGGATGAATTAATGACTAGTTCATATAAGGCAATGCCACGTAGTGTAAATGATAATTTAACACCACATCATATGCCAGCAGGAAATTCTATTGGAGTTGATGGAATCAAATATAGAAATGGAACTGCATTTAACGTGCGTGAAGACACACACAAACTGACATTTACATATGGGATGGGTGATAGTGATTCAAGAGCATATGACTACGCTTTATATAATAGGCTATCATATGAAGATAGGTTAACTTTTGACCAAAGAAATGTAAGAGATGCATACTCATTACAACGTCCAAAAGTTAACCAAGATGAATTGAATATGAAACTTAAAGAAAACTATATCGCATCCATGGATAATTTTAAAAAGCATATTAAAGGAGGTAAGGTTGATGAGTGAGTTGGCTAAACTAAGTGAAGTCAGAGAAATAATGCATAAAATTGAAGAAGAGGATTTTGAAAGATTTGACTGCATTTATGAAGATGTAATGAAAGGGGATTTGTATTTTGAGTTAGAAGATATAGTTGGCTTATGTAAAATATTTAACGATGAATTTACAGATATTAATCCACATCAATATATAAAAGTGCATAGAATGACATTTAAAACTATTGAAAGGTATGGGTTTAATATAGGATTTGAAAAGTTTATTAATGGGTTATATGAAATCATAGATAGTGCAGAAGAGCAGGTAGAAGATTATTTAAATATGTTGTTAAGTTATGATATGCAGGTTATATCATTATTCTCAGAGCAATTTCATAAATGTGATGGAGAATTTCAGAATAGAATAAAGGAAATATTAGAAGAATTAGAATGTAATCTACCAGTTAAATATAAAGATAAGATTAACATTATTAAATAAAGTTATGTAGGGCATACAACATTTTGTGGTAAAAAAATTATGAATCATTTTAAAAAATAAGCATTTTAAGATAGCCTTTCAAAGCTTTAAAGCTAGGTCTTAATGGAGATATTTTCTCTGTTGAGACCTTTTCTTTTCTTCCGCCCCAGATAATTGTATGGGGCTACTCAGCCCTAAATAATACCAGTACAATATTTTTTTCTGCAAATTCCTTTTAGACATTTCAATATGACTAAAGTGTGTGAAGGTAACCCATCAAAACTTGATATGAGGCGAATTGCAAAGCCTATAACAGTATATAAATATCTTGCTTAAGTAGGTAAAGAGCGTTATTATGAGACAAATATAAAGCTTGGGGTGTTGGTGGATGAATATAATAGAGCAATTTTTTAAAGGAAGTTTGTATCCGATGGAGGATTTTGGTTATTCAGATAATCCTGATTGGGAGAAACTGCAAGAACAGGTTGAAAAGCTGGAAGATAGATTGTTTAGCAGATTTAGTGAAGAAGATAAAGCAAGGTATAAAGAAATAATGGATGTACGATTGCAGGCTGATTTCTTAGAAATAATGAGGGCTTATGTCTATGGGTTTAAGATGGGGAGCAGAATGATAATTGACGTTTATAGTGATGATTGATTCCTTAATTGTATAATGAAATAAAGTAAATTCAAAATAAATTAGGCGGTAAAAAATAGGCGATGCTATAAATAGGAGCAGCGTCTATTTTTTTGAATTTTATGTCTTAGTCAAGCAGAGTTCTAGTATTCAGTCAATTTAACTATCTGTGATAAAAACTCAATCAAGTGTGGGTAAATAGCGTGGGTTTTTGAGGTCAAAAAATCTATCCATATATTTTTTAATGAAAATTCAATGAAAAGTGTCCTCTTTTTCAAAAAATGAAACACTCATTATCCAGAAGTGGGGGTTGCGGTTATACACTTGAATCTAATCATTTTTTTAATTTTACATAAATATTATGCCAAATATCTGAGCCTATAGGTCAAAGTACCTAAATTGGAGTTTAGGAAGTTATTGAGGGTATAAGGCATTATAAAAAATTCAACATCTTTTATAAAACATCTTACAAATTATATAAAAGCATAAACAGAATTTATGAAACATCCTACAGTTTATATAAATACTTCTTTAGTTATTATAAAAGTTTAGCAGAATTTAGAATAATTTGAAAATGGAATGGGCAGAGATACCACCTTATATGACTATTTAAAATATATTAAGTGATGGATGTATGTTTAAAGCATAAAAATTCTGAGTTCATATAATTTACATTTTTGCAACTTTATCACCAGTGCAAGGGTTTTAATTTTGGTAAATCACAATATGAACTTTGCAAGCCTACAAATAACTACTTTAGCAGAAAAATCATTGACAGGAAGGGGTATATATTATGCCAAATAAAAGGACAAGAGCATTGACACAGGAGGAGTATTCTCTCTTGATTGAAACGATTAGGGAAGGTTTTACAACTGCCGGTGGAGTGGTGGTAAAGCCTAACGAGCGCATAGCAGTAGCCTTAGTAATACAAGCAAATCTGGGCTTGCGGATATCAGATGTTATTGACTTGAAGCTATCAGATATAGTGAGAGATGGAGCTAGATACAAGCTTGACATAACAGAAAAGAAAACAGGTAAGAAAAGGGAATTTACAGTACCGCAAGAGGTATACACTTACATACAGGGATATATGCTAATAAGGGGTATTAAGCCTGTACAGCCATTATTCAGCGTGGGTATAAGAGCTATACAAAAACATCTTAGAATAGTATCTGAATATATTGGATTAGAAGGAATTGGAACACACAGTCTGAGAAAATTCTTTTGTACAGAGATTTATAATAACAACAACTATAACATTGAGCTATGCAGGGTATTGATGCAACACTCAAATTCAGCAGTAACCCAAAGGTACTTGGGAATTCAACCGCAATTAGTAGAACAGGCACTTGCCAAGCATATCAAGCTGCCATCACAAAGTTTAAGCACATAGGGGAACACACATATAAAGGGCTGCGGGTAACATATTACCTTGTAGCCCTTTACAGTTGCTGACTATTTCTACCAGATGCAATTCAGATAAAACATAAATATAAAAAAGTTTAGCTGATTCAGAGTTTTTAAACAAAAATATGGACAGTTAATACAAGAATACTGAAGGCAAATAATATTGTATCGAAAAAAATGTAAATAAAAAAGAGAAAATAAAGAAGTAAATTACCAAAAGTACTCGACTTAAGCGGCTTAGGGACGTTATAACATCAGTAAATGGGTTGTTCAAATACCAGAGTATAAACAAAACCAATAATACATTGAAGCCACAGGATAGAGGTCAGATGGCATTCTGGCTTGTTTCGTGGGGCTTTACCCAACGTAAATTGTCATATAGAAAATGGATAGGCTGAAACTCCCTTGCGGGTCGCAAGACTATCGCTCATAAAGTGCGGTTGCCGGCAGATTTTATAGAGACAAACAATGAAATGGAGGAGATATTATTTATCAAAAACGTAAAATGGCTTTTATAGGTATTGATATGCATAAAGACACACATACAGCGGTGGTTATGGACTGCTGGACTAACAAAATAGGTGAAATCACCTTTGCAAACAGACCATCAGCCTATGACAAATTTATGGCTGATGTGAAAAAGCTGTATGGTAATTTACAGCCTGTATTCGGATTGGAAGATACAAGAGGTTTCGGAAGGAACTTTGCATCCTACCTGCTAGGGCATAAGTATACAGTTAAGCACGTTAACCCTGCTTATACTGATGCTATGAGGTCAAGTGCTCCTATGTCAAAAAAAGATGACTCCTATGATGCTTTCTGTGTAGCAAGGATACTTAGGGATATGCTGGATACCCTGCCAGATGAACAGCACGATGATTTGTACTGGACTATACGGCAGTTGGTTAATCGCAGAGATTCGCTTATACAAGGGATTATTGTTGCAAAAAATCAGTTGAATGCCCAATTAACATATGTCTATCCAAGCTATAAAGAATATTTCTGTGATGTGGATACTAAAACAGCTATGTACTTTTGGGAAACTTACCCACATCCAAAATATCTGAAAGATGTAAGGCCGGAAACATTACTAGAGGAACTGAGAACAGTACATAGGGGTACGACTGTAAAAAAAGTAAATGAAATATTGACATTATCAGAGCAGAACAGCCCAAAGGAGAAAGAATACCAAACAGAACGAGACTTTGTTATTAAAAGCCTTATCAGGGAATTGCGGTTCAAAAAGCAGGAGAATGAGGACATAGATAAGGAATTGGGAAAACTTATATCCCTTACAGGCTACAAACTAGATACTATGCCGGGTATTAACCTTGTGACAGCAGCAAGCATAATATCTGAAATCGGTAATATTGAAAGGTTTCCAAATTCAGATAAATTAGCTCAATTTAGTGGAATAGCTCCAGTTAATTTCAGTTCTGCAGGAAAGGGTAAAGACCAGCGCAGCAGACAGGGCAACAGGGTTTTAAATGCTATATTCCACTTCCTTGCAATCCAGTTGGTGCAGGTAAATTCAAACGGTAAAGCAAGACATCCTGTATTCAGAGAGTATTTTGAAAGCAAGCTTAGAGAGGGTAAAAGTAAGCCTCAAGCTCTTGTTTGTGTGTCAAGAAGGGCTGTAAGGATTATTTACGGTTTGATGCGGACAAAGACCGAATACAAGCCGTTTGAAAAGTTAGTAGATTAATGTTGTTTGGAACTATCATTATGGTAAAATAGAGTTGTAAAAATTGTAAAAAGTCCTCTGGAAAGAGGCTTAATATGGATTGTGTTTTTTGGGGTTAAAAGAGCTTACAGGATTAAACCAAAGTATAGAATATCTATAATGCGGGAGTAAGTGGGGTTGGTAAGGGCACAGGTAATGTATATAGTGATATTAGTCAATTATCAAAAGCACAGATAGATACAAAACCTTTAAACTCTCCTGACATTGCTAAATGGTTTGGCAAAAAAGGTACAATTTCTATTGATGTAAATTATTTATGGATATATCATGACTGGGAAGGGAATTCAGTAAGTTATCCAGGTGGATTTCCAGACTTTCAGAATGCTAAGCCTAAAACGATGGTAATTCAAGAAGCAGATATTGGTCCATTTGTAGAAAGAAAAAAGGATTTTCAAACAGCTAAGAATCTGGGATATGTTAAACAAACTGAAAGCACATGGCACCATCATCAGAATGGGCATACATTGCAAGAAATTAATACCTTATTACATGATAGGTTCAGACATCGTGGTGGAATTTCAGTAATGAACAGTAAATAGACTTAATTAAGGGGGACACAACTATGATAAAAAGTTTTGGAAAGTTAGAGGAAAACGAAATTATTGAATTAGAAAAAAAAATTAAACATAGGTTACCAGAGGATTATAGGGAGTTTTTAAGGAATAATAATGGTGGTACTACTGATTGCGAATTAATTTGTTTTGATACTGAGAACATTAAAGAAGGCATTGCTTTGGATGTATTATATGGAATTAACCTTAGCAAATCACTATGTATTGAACAGTGGTGTGAGGAATATAGCACAGATTTATTAGAAGATATGATTATTATAGGCCATGCAGTGGAGACAGGTATAATTTTATTAGTGAATAGGGATGATTGGAAAGGAATATATTTTTGGGATAATGCACTTGATTACGAAAATTCAACGGAGGATAAGTGTATGTATAAAATAGCAGATACTTTCAGTGAGTTTTTAAATGGATTGTATTCTTGCGAAGAGTAACAGTAAAAAAGTTATTACGCCTTGGAGTAGAGTAGTAAATGTGATACACTGTGGATTTTTAGTTCGTACAGCCACCTACACCTAAACAGTATACCGCCGACACTGCCGGCGGTTGTGCTTTGGCAGTGGTCGCTTGTGACCACGTGCCTTTATCCTGCACCAAAATCATAGGTGGGTTCAGCACGATTTGTTGGGAAGAGTGCTGAAAGGAACAGTTGCCTAATTGCCGTCAAATTCATTCAAAACCACTGATAGATACACTTATCGCAGCCTATGCAACAAAGTCGTAAGCAGGGGTAGGCATTCCACAGTCAAAAAAGACGCAGTAAAAATCAATTTACTCGGCGGAGGCATAGCTACACCTAACAAAGCCCCACATGGTGAACCCCTCCTTGACCTGCTTTTTTAGCCATGATAAAATGGGACACTGGGGGTTTAAGGGGGGGAATTATTCGAAGTATTCCCTGTAAAGAACAACATTAAAACAGAATAAAATAACAGATACAGACAGAGAAGATTAAAACAATAATGTTTTTCTTCTCTGTTTTTTGTTTTGTCTTTTTCTCAGAATTTACTTGCAATCATTTCTTACCAGAGTAAACATCACACACAATTGAAATTAGTACTTTTGCAAATAGTAAAAAATTAACTTGTAAAAGCACAAAATGAAGGTTGGTGAGCTTGAAATCACGTAATCAGTCACATGAAAAATGGATAGGCTAAAACTCCCTTGCGAGGATACGGGGACTTACAGCCGATATTTGGCTTAGAAGATACCAGAGGCTTTGGACGGAATTTTGATTCCTACCTTTTGGGGCATAAGTATTCAGTTAAGCACATTAACCCTGCTTATACTGATGCTATGCGGTCAAGTGCTCCTATGTCGAAAAAAGATGACTACTATGATGCTTTCTGCGTAGCAAAAATACTTAGGGATATGTTGGACACACTGCCAGATGATAGGTATGACAGGAGAAGCCGACCCAAATAGATGGAAGGTTTTATGAATGAAGCTTCTCAGAACGCTGGCAGTGCAAAACAGGCTGAATTAAACCAAGACAAAGCAGGATTTTGGTGAGAACGCCATAGCACCTCAGGAAGACTCCACAACAATAAAAGCGGATAAAGCCATATGAGGAGTACTTCTTCTTGAAATTGATATAAACAAGCAAGTTCCCATATCCCCTGAAGTGGCATCAAGGGTAAACCCTCAATTGAATGCACAACTAAAGAGCTTATGCAATTAAAGGAAATGAGTTCAGGCTATAGCACAATAAACAATATTTATTGTGCTATAGCCTTTTTTTAGTTGTTAAACAAAAAGATTTCTTTACTTATAAAGTGAGAAGTTATAAATCAAAAAAACAAGAAGGAGAACTCCTCATGGAAGAACTCAAGACCATAATAGAACTCTTGAAAAAGATCAGGGCGAAAAACAGTGTAGTATTTAATGCCTGCCAGGATGAAAAGTTAATGCAGGATATCGAATACGGGAATTTATATCAGGAGTATTGGACATCTGATTTCAGACTCAAAAATGTCATTGGGCTGCTTGAGGCGGTAGAGAAGGAATTAATCAATGATAAGAGGACAGTTAAAAAATAATTTTCAATATTAGTTGTAAATTACATGGTAAATTTTCCATATATAGTGAACGGATTGAATCCGAAGCAAAGTAAAGCATATCTTTGATGAAAGGCCAAAAAATGATAAGTTCAGAATACAATGTAACAGGCATCCCTGAAAATCAGGGCGATATGGAAAGTACACAAGTTTCAATAGCATATGTTTCAAGCCGAGAATACCTGTCGGATGAATTAAAGCGTCTGGATTTAATTTTCAGACGATATATCCGGGATGATACAGAAGAGGGCAGTACAACATCATATGCCGGTGTAGTTCTGTCAAAAGAGGAAATATGTGATCTTCTGGAGGAAGAAAATACTATTGGCCAGGAGACTTTGATAGAGGACAGGCTCAGCGAGCTGGATGTTCAAATTACAAAAAGGCTTGAAGCAACCAGCACATGCGGAAGACATCTCTCACTACCGTACATATCAAAATTACTCAATCTGAGTCTCTTTGAAGAAAGATGCCTGATTGCCTGTATAGCCCCTGAGATAGATCCAAAATATGAAAAGGTCTACGGGTATTTTGAGAATGACACCTCAATAAAAACTCCGAGCATTAACCTGTTGATGAAAATATTTTTATCTACAGAGGATGAAAGAATTGAAGCGAGAAAAGTCTTCAGTCTGCAAGCACCTTTGGTCAGGCTTTTGCTGGAAAGTGGAAACGATCTGTCAGATAACTGTATTCCGCTTATATCACGTCACCTAAAATTGGATGATTGGGTAGTTAACTATTTATTGGATATCAATATACTTGATTCACGGTTAATACATGTGGCTGAACTGATTCAAACAAGGCAAAGAAAAAACATCAGCACTAATACTGAAAACGTCAGAATACTGCGTTTTATCGACTATTACAGGAATGGAAAGTCAAGAAGAAACCAAATACTTTACTTCTATGGCCCTGACGGAGCCGGCAAAAAAGAGTATGTACTGTCAGTATGTGAGAATTTGGGCTTGCCCCTTATCGTGGCAGATTTGGAAAAGATATTAAGCTCTGATTTACCATTTGATGAAATTCTCCGTCTGCTAGGCAGGCAGATTAGAATAAGCAACGGTATTCTCTGCCTTCAAAACTTTCAATTATTGGTCTCAGAAGAGAGAAGCCAGCAGATAAGAATAAACAGAATCCTGCAAATGCTCCATGAGTTTTCTGAAACAACATTTATTCTCGGAAAAACTCAGTGGCACTTAACAAATAACGACAGCAGGTTTGCCTATGTAGCAGTGGATTATCCTTATCCTTCCGCAACAGAAAGAAAAAAATATTGGCAAGAGCTTAGCAAAAAATATCAGTTGGACGAAAAGTTGAATTTGAATAACTTTTCGGAAGTTTTCCGCTTTACACCGGGTCAGATTGAAAATGTTCTTAGATTGGGTGAAAACTATTCAGTATGGAATGGAGCCGACGATGGAAAAATTGAGGCAAATTACCTTACCAATGCTTGTTATACTCAATCAAACAGAAAGCTTGCCGAGCTGGCAAAAAAGATAGATACACTTTACACAATGGATATGCTTGTTTTGCCCGAAGATCAGATGTTGCAAATGAATGAAATATGCAGGCAGGTAAAATACCGTTCAATCGTTTATGAAAAATGGGGATTTGAAAAGCGCCTCGCGCTTGGAAAAGGATTGAATATTATGTTTTCAGGCCCCCCGGGCAGTGGGAAAACAATGGCTGCAGAGGTAATCGCAAATGAAATAGGCCTTGAAATATACAAGATTGACGTCTCAAGAGTTGTAAGCAAATATATTGGAGAAACGGAAAAAAATCTTGGAGAAATATTCCACGAAGCCGAGACCTCAAATGTCATACTATTTTTCGATGAAGCTGATGCTCTGTTTGGAAAACGTTCCGAAGTCAAAGATTCACATGACCGATATGCAAATGTTGAAATAGGTTATCTGCTTCAAAGAATGGAAGAATTTAAGGGAATAGTTATTTTGGCAACCAACCTGAATCAGAACATTGATGAAGCCTTCTTGCGAAGATTGCACTTTAATATAGCATTCCCATTTCCTGATAAGGAGCAGCGCAAGCTTATATGGTTGAGTATATTTCCTTCCGGTGCTCCGGTAGCAGACGATCTTGATTACGATTTTCTGGCAGAGAAATTTGTTATGGCAGGGGGAAATATCAAAAATATAGCATTAAATGCAGCTTTTTATGCTGCCTACGCAGAGTGTCCCATAGGGATAAAGCAAATAATGCAGGCAGCAAAAAGAGAATACAAAAAAATGGGTAAAACCTTTTTGAAATCAGATTTTGCCCCATATTATCAACTGATTGAGGTGGTGAAATAAATGGCTGTGGAAACCCGTACAGTAATCAGAGATGTCAGTGCAAGCCTAAAGGCTTTGATTAAAGCAAATGTTCCGGAATTAAATGATGACAGTTATATAACATTTGGTTCCCCAAGCGATGTAGATTCAGCAAACATGACTCTTTCATTATGCTTGTATTACCTTACCGAAAGCCATAGCATGAGAAACAGTGAGAGAGAACGTATACCAGGGACAAACCAGTTATTTGACCCCCCTTCCTATCTTGATCTGTATTATTTGATGACTCCATATGCAAAGGACAGGGATACCGAACTTTTGATTTTGGGGAAACTGTTTCAACTGTTTCATGAGCACGCGGTGCTCAGTGGAGATGACCTTAAAGGAAACCTGGCCGTATGCGGAAACGAACAAATAAGGATATCCTACAATAATTTATCGCTTCAGGATATTAAACAGTTATGGGAAGTATTTCCGGGAAAACCGGCAAAGTTAAGCCTGTCTTATCTGGTATCTGCGGTAAGAATGCCGGCTGAAAAGATTATTACATTCCCATTAATTACAGAGGAACCAATACCAAAATATTACAATTTAAAAACCCATACCGAATTATCTAAAAACAATACATGATGATTCAAGCAGAGATTATGCAAAATTAACGGATATGATTTCGCGTATTGAAAAATATAGCGAGGGCATATAGGTCCATTCAACAGAAGGACCATAAAAACAGTTATAACAAGGAGGACTTGAAATGCCAAATTATTTATCACCAGGAGTTTATGTAGAAGAAGTTTCCAGCGGAGTGAAGCCGATAGAAGGCGTAGGTACAGCGGTGGGTGCTTTTATCGGAATTGCTGAGAAAGGTGTCATTGGTAAAGCTATTCTGGTTACCAATTGGAGCCAGTATGTCAGTGAGTTTGGAGGATTTATCCCAAATGCATACCTTGCTTATGCCGTGTACAATTTCTTTGCGGAAGGAGGAACATCCTGCTATGTTGTAAGAGTTGCGGCAGCAGATGCAAAGAAGTCTTATAGCATTGTAAAGGATAATCAGGGAGCAGATTTATTCCAAATCAGTGCCCGTTCTGAAGGAAACTGGGGTAATAGAATTTCCTATGAAATAAGCAGTTCCACAAATGGACAGATCACTGGCTTCAAACTCAATATCAAGTATACCGAGAAGAGTTCATTCAGCGATGAGTATGTTGGAGAAGATGTTGAAGGGGAAATTGTTGAAACCTTTGATAATTTACTTATAACTAACTTTGAAGAGAAAATTAATGAGGTATCATCATTTATCAACGTAACGTCATTGGTGGACCTTACAGAAGTTGATAACATGGACAAGATTCCAATGTTTACCAAAGAGAATGAATTTATAGAATTGGCGAGTGGCATTGATGGAATATCATACGTAGAGTACATTGACAGCCAAAACCAAAAGTTAGGAATCAATGCATTTACACCTGTAGACGAAATTAATATATTAGCAGCTCCTGACGTTGCAAATATGGATTCTAACAGAAGTATTATTCTTGCAATACTAACTTACTGCAAGAACAGAAAAGACTGCTTCTACGTTATTGATCCTCCACATAGCTTGACACCTCAGGAAGTAAAAGATTTCAAAGAGGGTGCAGGAGACTATGTAGGTAACTCATTTAACTCTTCTTATGGTGCATTGTATTATCCATGGGTATTTATCAACGATCCGCTTACAGGAAAGAAAAAACTTATCCCACCTTCAGGTTCAGTTGTAGGTACATATGCTTACGTTGATTCAGCAAGAGGAGTACACAAAGCTCCTGCCGGAACTACAGACGGATATCTTGACACAGTAGTAGGTGTTGAAAAGATAGTTACTAAGGGTGAACAGGAACTTCTCAATCCTATTGGTATAAACGTAATCCGTTCTTTACCTGAAGGAATTTGTATCTGGGGTGCCAGAACTCTCTCATCTGATTCAGAATGGCGCTATATAAATATCAGACGTCTGATGATGTATATTGAAGAATCAGTTGACAAGGCAAGCCAATGGGTAGTTTTTGAACCAAATGAGCCAACTCTCTGGGGCAAGGTAAAGAGAAACATATCTGCTTTCCTGACAAGAGTGTGGAGAGACGGAGCACTTTATGGTTCTACCCAGGAAGAAGCATTCTTCGTTAAAGTAGACGAGGAAAACAATCCTCCGGCATCAAGAGATGCAGGTCAATTGGTAATAGAAGTCGGTGTAGCTCCTGTTAAACCGGCAGAATTTGTAATAATTAAAGTCAGCCAAAAGACACTGTCAAAATAATATTCAGAGAGGAGATTAACCAATGCCAACAGGAAAAAGAAATGATCCATACAGAAATTTTAGATTCAGAGTTGTAATTGACGGTATTCAGATAGCAGCGTTTTCTGATGCAACAATTCCTGATATATCTACAGAAGCAGTAGAATACAGAGAGGGAACAGATGCACCTCATTCAAGAAAACTTTCAGGTCTTACAAAGTTTGGTAACGTAACCTTAAAGAGAGGCCTTACAGATACTCTGGACCTGTACAACTGGCGTAAAGCAGTTGTACAAAAGGGTGCACTTAACAATAGAAGAAGCTTATCAATAATATTGGTAGATGAAGAAGGCAATGACAAAGCTCAGTGGGATATCATTGAAGCATGGCCAATTAAATATGATGTTAGCGCATTAAGTGCAAAGGGAAATGAAGTAAGTATTGAAAACATTGAACTGGCACATGAAGGTGTATCAAGAGTTAAGTAATCTTAATAATTAGCCGGATTATTATTGAATTGATAACATACTACAAAAATTAAATATTGGTATAAACGGTCAAACTTCAATAACTATCCCTTTATTGTGTATTTTGAGGAACAAAATGAGGATGAAGGTCGCTTCAACCCTGCTCAACAGGGTTGAAGCAGTACCTTACATCAGTCAAAAGGTAATAATCAAAAGAGAGGAAAGTAGAATGGATATTTTACAAACAGAATTTAACTTTACATTGCCGAAAGGTTATGTTGACGATACAGGTACGGTACATAAACAGGGAACCATGCGGCTGGCTACTGCTGCAGATGAAATAATGCCCCTTCGTGATGCACGTGTACAGCAGAACCCGGCTTATTTATCGGTAATCCTGCTTTCACGTGTAGTAACAAATCTAGGTACGCTTAAAATGATAACCCCCAGGGTTATAGAGGAGTTGTATACTTCCGACTTTTCCTATTTGCAGGAATTATACAACAGAATCAACCAGAATGGCTCTAATACTATAAAAACTAAATGTCCCAAATGTGATCACGCTTTTGAGGTTGAGGCTGAGATTCTGGGGGAATAACCGGCTACCCTCTCGACCGCCTCTACGAGGAGGTAGCCTTTTTGTCCTACTACCTGCACTGGGATTATAAAACCGTGCTGGGCTTGGAGCATTTTGAGAGAGAGCGCTGGTGCAGTGAAGTAAGTGAAATAAACAAGAAGCTCAACGGAGATGAGGGCAAGAAAGATTTCTTTGAGGTTTAGGAGGATACCATGGCATATATATTAAATTTGGGAGAAAGAAGAAAGTGGGTTCCAGGGTATAGACAGGATCCATACCTTGCATATAACTTTGTAGTGGAGATCGATGGTATTGTCGTTGCGGGATTTACTGATGTATCAGGCCTGAGTATTGAAACCCAGGTGGAGCGTAAAACCTTCGGAGGAGAAAACCACAAAGAATATACATTTCTAACTCAGACAAAATACAGCGATATAACCTTAAAACACGGAATTACAAATGACGACTATTTATGGAACTGGTACCAAAGAGTTATTAATGGCCGTATAACCAGAAAAAACGGTTCTATATGCCTGTTGGACCATATGGGTGATCCAATGTTGTGGTGGGATTTCCTGGAAGCTTGTCCTATTAAGTGGGAGGGCCCGGCATTTAGTGCCACAAGCAGTTCTGTAGCAGCAGAAACACTGATATTGACCCATAATGGAATAAACATGCATACATAGAAACTATAGGATTAAGGACGTAAAGCATATGATTAAAACAAATAAATTAAACAAATTTAATACGTCCTTTGCACAAAATATACTGAGCAAGTATGGTATCGGTAGGTGGAAAGGTCAATTTTCCAGACTTATTTTTAGAAACAGGTCTGATATGGTTTTTGAATCTGGTGAAGGGGAAGAGCCCTTTAATTATACGGAAGTAAAAAAGTACAACACTTTATTAAAAATTTATAAATATATAAATAGTAATTCAAAAATAATAATACCAGGAACAAAACAGACGGTTACTTTGAAACCTTCATATATCAAAACCGACAATATCATAAATATTATAACTCCCACGGAGATTAGGTTAAATACTAAAACAGAACTGGCAAAACTTATTCAGAAAGTTATATTTAATACCAATAATCAGGAACAGAAATACTTTTTTCATAGTCAATCAGAAAAACAAGGTTCAGAAATAAGCGGGTATACAAACAAAACACATAAAGACGATTTAAAAGTAAAAAGCGGAGCTGCTAATTATACCAATAATCAGGAACAAAAATACTTTTTTCATAGTCAATCAGAAAAACAAGGTTCAGAAATAAGCGGGTATACAAACAAAACATATAATGACGATTCAAAAGCAAAAAGCAAAGATCCTTATAATAACAAATATGTTTACAATATTGCAAATATCGAGAACAAAGAAAACATTATCTATAATAAAGCAAATACAAAACTGTTTGATACTGAAAGGGTAATAAAAGAAAAAGAAGCACGAGAACATACATATCAACATATTCTTGAGAAAGAAATAACATATAAAGAGGAACATGATAAAAGCACAGTAGTACAACAGAATTTATACAAGTCAGAATTGTCGGACAATATATATGTTCAGCTTAAACAGAGTAAATTAATTCTTAATACTTTTAATGATGTAAATTCATTAACCGTCAGTTCATCCGGAATTTTTAAAAACAGGGTTATACACGAAGTCGGTATTGTAAATAAAAACAGTATTATAAATAAAAACAGTAATATAAATAAACTCCAATCAGCGGAGAAGTTGGGACATCCTCAGAATAGAGATTTACAGAGAAAGCCCATGTTTGACGAAGTACATAGCTTTTCCGAATATGATATGTTTTATAGTACTCAAAAACAGAATGTTAAGCATAATATTCTGCGAGATAACGAGTTTAAAGAAATAGAATCTGATGAGTACGAAAAATTTGTCCACTTTTTGCCTCAAAAAAATAATTCAAGTACAAATTTGGTTTTTTACAGACCACAGTTAAAGGATAAAGAACAAAAAGAGCAAGAAAAAAAAGAAATTTTGCCAATGGATGTTATGCATGCAGAAAAAAGTGTTTACGCAAAAGCAGCCTCCGCGTCAAAAACGGATAAAAAGCATCAGTCCATGGGAACAGAGGAAGTAAATATGCTGGCAGATAGAGTCTTTCAGATACTTGAAAAGAGGTTGGCAATACAAAAAGATCGGAGGGGTCTTAGGTAATGGCAGAAAAAGCAAAAATAATCCCACTAGATTTACCCGGTGCGGAACCCATTTCAGTAATGTTCAATCCAAATGAATATACTGTTTCCTTTGAAGGAAAATACACCGGAGAAAACGACAAGAAGCAGTTTCAGATAGCTGAAACACCTGAGTTTAAAATATCCCTGTTTTATGATACATATGAGAAACGAGCAGATGTAAGGCGTGAAACAATGAAAATAACCAATCTGATTGACCCGAGAGTTCCCGGGAAAAAAACAAAAAAGCCACCAACATGTTTGTTTGTATGGGGCGGTTACTCATATCGCGGGGTTATCAGCAAGATTGATCAAAAGTATACGATGTTTCTGGAAAACGGAACGCCTGTAAGATCATTGCTGGATATCACACTTATATCAGATAAACCTCAAAAGCAGGTTGAACTTGACCAGGGCAAGGAGGCATGCAGAAAGCTATGGATAGTCAAGAGTGGAGACAGATTGGATCTGATTGCAAATGAAGCACTCAAGGATCCTTTGAAGTGGCGCACAATTGCTGCTGTTAACGGGATTATCAATCCATTTGGGTTCCCGAACAAAAATGATTTCGGAAGGACTCTGGTCATACCGGATTAAGGGTGGAAACTATGGGTACTACAAGCGTTGCAAATTATAAGATTAAACTGAACGGAACTGATTTGACTTCAGATTTATTCAATGCAATAGAAACTGTAACTATAGAGGATGAAATAAACATGCCTGCTATGTTTCGCATACAGATGAATATGGTTGACAGTAATAAAGGTAAATGGCGGGGGATCGATTTGAAGACCTTCAAGCCCGGAGATAAAATATCGGTTTTCATGGGACTTGACAAACCTGAAACAATGATAAGCGGGGAGATAACATCTTTGGAACTGCTTGTAGCCGAGCATTCTCTGGTTGAAATAAGAGGATACGATTTACTCCATAGGTTGCGTATGGGAACACGGAACAAGGTTTTTACCAAGAAAAAGGACAGTGAAATAGCCAGCGAAATTGCACGTGAACATGGACTATCTCCCCAGGTCGATGATACTAAAACTGTTTATCCCTATGTTTTTCAGAATAATATAAGTAATTATGATTTTTTGCTAAAGAGGGCGGCATATCTTGATTACGAGCTTTACGCAGATGATAAGAAATTGTATTTTGTCAAGTCACGTGCTCCGAAAGCCCCCGAGCTTCCGGACTTCAATTACAAAAGGGATTATGAGGAATTGAATCTTGAGTTAAGGGCTTTAACCAAAGGAAGTAAGGTTACGGTACGTGGATGGAACGTAAAGGAAAAAAAGGAAATGGAATACGTTTCAAAAAAAGGGGACGAAACCACTAAAATGGGCGGAAAGGAATCCGGCTATGACATAACCGGGAGTACTATTGAACAATCGCCGATAGCTTACTGGGTTGAAAACCTTATAGACATGAGCGAGGGCAAAGTTTCTGCAACAGCAGCATACAACAGCCTACTCAGAGAATTTATATCCGGAGAGGGTAAATGTTACGGAAACCCTCAGGTCAGGGCCGGAAAATCGGTGAAAATTCTAGGAATCGATGAGCGCTTCAGTGGTATCTACTACATAGTTTCATCTATCCATAACATAGATAAAGCAGGTTATAAGACGACATTTAGAGTGAAGAGGACTGGAATATGAGTGAAGGCATTAGTATTTCCAATTTTACTGAATTTATTAAAAAAGATGAAAAAGTTTTCGGTGTAATGATAGGAGTCGTTATTAAGAATGATTCGGCAAATGATTCAGAAAAGCCCGGTCCCGGGTTAGTAAAGGTGCAGATACCTTTACTGGGAATGAAGGAGTCAAATTGGGCCAGGATAGCATCTTTTATGGCAGGAAAAGAGAGAGGGGCATTTTTCCTTCCCGAAGTGGGTGACGAGGTACTTGTTGCATTTGAAAACGGTGACGTGAACAAACCGTTTGTAATCGGAGCCCTGTGGAACGGAAAGGATACTCCGCCGGAAAAGAACAGTGACGGGAAAAACGACATAAGAATTATCAAGTCACGAAGCGGGAATACTTTTCAGTTCACTGATAAAAGCGGTTCGGAAAAGATTACTATAAGGTCGACTAAAGACATTGAGCTTTTAGCTCCAAATGGAAAGCTTACGATCAATGCAAAAGAAGTTGAAATTAAGTCCTCAGCAACTACCAAAATTGAGGCATCATCAGACATGACAATAAAGGGATCAACAGTAAATATAAACTAACTTATTTTGGCTAATTAAAAGATTCAATAGTAAGCAAATAGAAAGGAGAGGTGTACATGGGACAACCAGCAGCAAAGCAGGGAGACCGCATAACTGCAACAGATACTCATATAGAAATGGTTCCGGTAGGATCAGGCACAGTACCGACACCAATACCGAATCCGTTCACAGGGATAATTGACGGAAGTCTCAGTAATAATGTGAAGATTATGGGCAAACCAGCTGCTACGGTGGACTCGACAGCCACTAATACACCATCTCATGCTCCAAAAGCAGGGCCATTTCAAAAACCGCCGAAAAACAAGGGTAAAATTTCAGTGGGTAGTGCCACTGTTAAAATAAATGGAAAAAAAGCAGCCAGAAACGGGGATGCGGCAATTACTTGCAATGACCCTGCCGACCAGCCTGTCGGAAAGGTAGTTGCATCCGGATCCGTTAATATAGGCTGAAAAAATATTAATAAAAATATAACACTATAAAAAGAAAAACTTTTTATAAGCCAGTGAACTATCATGTGTACACATTGGGGAAATGGAGGGTATATGGAAGTTATTGATTTTTTGGGAAAAGGACTGAAATATCCTATTTCAGCGAAAAGATCAAAAGTAATTACTTCTGTCGGAGAGGAATCTATAAAGGAATCTATTATGCTTATTCTGGGGACAGCCAGAGGGGAGCGGGTTATGCGGCCGGATTTCGGTTGCCGTCTCAACGACATGGTGTTTACATCCAATGACATGGGGTCTGCTACACTGATACAGACATATGTAGATGAGGCTTTACTTAATTGGGAACCTAGAATAGAAGTACAGAACGTGACGACAACTATGAGTCAGAAGGAGCCTGTTGTAGAAATAAAAATTGAGTATATTGTAAAGTCCAGCAACTGTAAAGCAAACCTTGTTTATCCATTTTATCTTGAAAGCGTGGGAAAATAAATGCCAAATATTTTACCAAAAATTGATCAACGTAGCCAACAAGATTTGGTTGACGAATTAAGACGTTTAATATTGTATTACTGCCCTGAATTTGGAGGTATCGATGATATTGCATCAGACAATGAGCTGGATGCACTTATAAATATATTTTCAAATATGACAGGACATATTACAGATGCACTCAATAAAGCACCGGACAAAAATTTCACAGCTTTTTTAAATCTGATAGGAGTCAGTCCAACATCCCCTATACCCGCTAAGGCCCCGCTGGTTTTCAAGCTAAAGGATGACTGGGATAAAGAAGGTTTCATACCTGCCGGAGCAAAAATATCGGCCCAGCCTGAAAATCAGCCCGAAGTTGTATTTGAGACAAACAGCGACCTTACTGTTATACGACCCGAGTTAATAAGAGCCGTGAGTATAGATCCCAACCAGGACCGGTGGAGCAACTTGGACTATCTTTTTGCACAGGAGCCTTCAGTAATTGAAGCAGAGTTATTCAGAGGCGAGGATAGGATAACACACCGTTTGTACATAGGAAACTCACAGCTTTTCAGCTTACCGGGTGCAATGGTAAATCTAAAATTCAATCTGTTTGAACAGACTGCCCCCGGGTTTGACGTTTGGCCTAACCTAACAGATGATAAAAGTACTGTTATTGAGTGGTATTACTTTGATGATAAAGGGAATGCACAACCTTTGCAACTGGAGAACGGAAGTAATCAGTGTGACTTAAAAGTCGGCAGTATTTCATTTTCAGGTACGAAGTGTATATCCCAAAAACTCATATCAGGTTACAACAAAAGCAATATGCTTAAAAGCTGGAATAATAATTGGATTTATGCCGAATTAAAATCATCCATAAGTGATGCGGGAGTTATACCGGAATTAGAAAACATTAAGATCAGTGTGGACATTGCAGAGGAAGGACTCAGCCTTGCGACAGCACTATTCAATAATGCAGCTGTGGATCTGACAAAGGATTTTTATCCATTCGGGGAAAGACCTGTATTTAATGATACATTCTATTTTGCCTGTAATCAGGCTTTTTCCAAAGGAAATGCAGATGTTACTCTGGATGTAACCCTTTCAGATGCAAAAGAAGCCCCTGATACGGAAAACATAACTATCGCGTGGGAGTGCTGGAACGGAAGTAAATGGATGGAATTTGCAAGAACCGGCAAATCAGTTGATCCAAATAGTACCGAAGGCAATAAAACTATAATCAATAGTATATCGGGCAGTATTGAGTACGATGAAACATGTGCCTTAACCGGCGGTGGAAGAATAAAGTTTAAATGTCCCGAGGGAATACAATCCACCAATATAAACGGTGAAGATAATTTCTGGATTCGCCTTAGAATTATCAGAGGAAACTATGGAGAAGAAGGCAGATTTAAATACGATGGGTCAATTCCCACATACAACGATCCTACTTTTGTCCCTCCCTCAATAAAGGAATTTAAAATAATTCAGTATACTTCTCCGGAAGTTTATCCAGAAAATGTTATCACCGAAAATAACTTTATAATGGTTGATAAAACTGCGGAAGATTTGCAAGAAGGAAAACCGTTTAAGCTGTTTTCTCCATGTATTGATACTGATCCTGCTTTATATCTGGGCTTCGACAGGGATATAAGTAATTTGCCCATCTCAATGTTTTTCCCATTGACGGGGGAGCAAGTCGGAGAGAGTCCGATGGTAGCATGGGAGTATTGGAATGGAAGAAAATGGTTAACCATAACTATCAATGACGCTTTAAGGGATTTCACCAGAAGAGAAATACAGCTTCTCAATGTGCCCTTAGATATTGAGAAATCACCTCTTTTTGGAACAGAACAATATTGGATACGTGCAAGGCTTGAAGAAGGGGGATTCAGTATTTTCCCAAAAATCAATGCAATATACACAAATACGGTATGGGGTGCTAATTCAAATACAGTGGCAAATGAGATACTGGGTTCAAGTAACGGTGAACCAAATCAGACATTTCAATTTTCCCGTACACCTGTTTTACCGGGACAGACGGTTAATATACAGGAAATGGTAGGAAACGGGCCTTTGACCGAATGGACGGAAGTACAGACATTTTCTTTGTCAGCATCAGACAGCCGACATTATATGTTGGATTCCAATAACGGTGTACTTACGTTTGGCGACGGGAGAAACGGGATGATTCCTCCGGCAGGAAAAGATAATATCACCTGTTCCTACAGGTTCGGCGGTGGAGCTGCCGGAAATGTAAATGCCGGAACTATCAGAAAGATGTGGGATGAATATCCCGGGATAGACTCGGTAGTAAATCCTGTTCCGGCAGATGGCGGTTTTGACAGGGAAGAGATTGAAGATGCAAAAATACGGGGACCGCACACACTGAAAAGTATGGATAGAGGTATAACCTGTGAAGATATTGAATGGCTGGTGCGGGAAGCAGCCCCTCAGATTGCGCTTGTTAAATGTTTTCCTACAATGGATAGAAAACTGGATTTCGTACCAGGGAAAGGTACGGTTATTGTGGTTCCGGATTATAATGACCCGAAGCCTGTTCCAAGTCAGGAACTTCTTAGCGAGATTGACAGGTATCTTGCCTCGCGTATACCCACCATTATGAATATTAAAGGTCAATCTCAACTGGATGTAATAGGACCTGACTATATACGTATAGGAGTTGAAGCCGATGTTGTATATTCAACTCCTGAATCCTCAAAGATCATTGAAGGTCGTATTATAGACAATCTCAAAGAGTTCTTAAATCCTCTGCGGGGAGGACAGGAGAAAACAGGGTGGACACTTGGTAAGAATCTGTATATTTCTGAGGTCTGTTCTGTTATTAAAAATACTCAGGGAGTCGACTATATAACGGACATAACCGTAAAGGCCTCGGTACAATGCTATACGCTGAACATCAGAGCTTTGAACGACGGGTCTTTCAAACCGAGTATACTTTACCCAACGTATAGTGCTGTAAAAACCAGGGATAACCGTATAGTTTTCGCACTGGCACAAAAACTCACACCTGCTAAAGATGTGAAAACCTTGCTTGTAAAAGGCTTCAGAGAAGGTGATAGAATAACACTCAGTTATAGGAACTGTCCTAAAGAATATTTGATTGTTGAGGCTGTGGAAGGTGATATTTTACAGTGCAGGACTTACAGCGGAGAGCCGGTTAAGACGGTTTATCCCGTAGGAAGCGATATTCAGGCAGAAGTTACTCAGGATCTGACTATACGTTCATTCATACTCAATCAAATCTCAGACCAACTAGAGACATTCTACATTAAGATAGCAGTCCCGGAAGCACGCGACACCGTTTATCTGTGCAGGAATGATGAATATACAAATACAACACCTCTGAAAATCAGAGAAGTACGTGCCGGAGATGTCTTTCTGGAGGAAGATGAGCTGGTATACAGCGGTGAACATATTATAAACAAAAAACTCGAATTGAAATTTCCATACCTTCTGAACGGAGATACAAATATAATCCATGATTTAAGCAGTACAAAGGCAGAATGCCGTATTGGAGAGATATTAAAGGAGGACAGAAGGTATCTGGAAAAAATAAGTGATGCATCGGGGGCAGATACTTGTGGTTATTGTTTTCCAAAGGAGGAATAATTCAATGATGTGCCGTTGAAAAATCACAAATAGATTCATGAAAGGAGGTACCAGAAATGTCACTGCCAATCCCAAATCTTGACGAGATTAATTTTGACGATCTGGTAAAGGAAGCAAGATCATTGATCCCGGTTTATGCTCCGGAATGGACGAATCATAATCCATCCGACCCTGGGATAACGCTTGTTGAATTGTTTGCATGGCTTTGCGATATGATTATGTACAGGATTGACCAGGTTCCTGAAAAAAACTATATTCGTTTCCTTAATCTATTGGGTATACAGTTGGAGGAAGGCGAGAACCTTAATTCAGGAATCCGTCGAGGTATTGAACAGCTTTCGGAATGTTCCAGAGCAGTTACAACCAAGGATTACGAAATCTTGACCCAAAAGGCACTGATGGAGAAACCGAATTTAAAGGAAATGTACCCTGATTTGTCTGTTCGTGCAATATGTCTTGCAAACAAAGATATTGAAAATCAAAAAGAAGAAGGCTTTGAACAGTTCGGTCATGTTTCTGTAATACTCATAATGTCAACTAAAAATCAAACGGAGTTGATGAAAGAGACATCTGAGATCAAGCAATATGTCAGACAATATCTGTCCGAACGAAAAATACTGACAAACCGCATTCATGTGGTAGATCCGGACTACCAGGAGGTTAGAATTACGCTTCAGGTAGTCGCAAATGACAATAAATTAACAGATACTGTCAGAGAAGTAATAGAAAAATATATAGATCCCATCACAGGAGGTGAAGATAAAAAAGGTTGGCCGTTGGGAAGAAGTCTCTATGAATCTGATATATATTACCTTGTGGAAGGGATTAAGGGAATTGACCATGTAAAACAGATGGAACTTGAAGCTCCCGAAATAAAATCCTACCAGTTAATTAAATTGAAAGAATTGATCATCGAGGTGGAATCATGAGTAATCAGGAAAGCAGCAAATATATCGAATTTCTTCCCAGGATTTTTCAAAAAGGAAATGACAATGCTGATAAGGGGGATTTTCTAGGTCGTCTGCTAAAAGCATTTGAGCAGATTTTTGCCGGGAAAACCGAAAGACAAGAAACTCTGGGAATTGAAGAACTTTTGGACAACTTCGATATCTATCTTGACCCGGAGCAGACATCTCCACAGTTTCTGGAGTGGCTTGCCGGATGGGTTGCCCTGGAGCTTGAAGATGGAATCATCTTTAACGGGGTAGAAGATATCAATCAAAGGAGTTTTTCCCCGAAGCAGATTCTTCCGTTGCAGGAAAAACGTATAACTATCAACAGAAAGATGATAGGAACTGTTGTACAGCTGTACAAAAAACGCGGAACACTCAGTGGCTTATTGGAATATCTACAGCTTTACGCAGGGGAAGAAGCAACTGTTTCTTTAGATGAATTCCAAGAAATAGCAAGGATTGGAGAATCCAGAAAGATTGGTCGGAATACAATGGTTGGCAGTTCCTTACCCTGTTTCTTTTCTGTAAATGCCACTATTCCGGCACACAGCAGAAGTATGCTGGAAAATAAAGTTGGCTTGATACGTAGAATAATAGAAGATGAGAAGCCATTTTATACAAACTACAGGCTTAATGTGGAAATACCTGAAATGCGGGTCGGGTGTTCAAGAGTTGGAAAAGAGACTTTGCTTGGCGGGATGATTGAGGATTAGGCTCAGAAATAAAAATTTAATTGAATATTCGGAGGAAGTGGCAAAATGGCAGAAAAATTGGAAACAGAAGATTATACAAAACGAGAATTAAAAAGGATGAACTATTTTGACGGACTTTTTTTGGATAAAGACGACTACAAACTTGATCAGAACTATCAAAAAAGACTTCAACAGCTTCACAACCGATATCTGCATACCTGGGGTATATTATATGGGTTAGACGTTGTTAAGTCTTCAAATAATAGTTGTGCAGTAGAAGTTACTGAGGGAGTAGCAATAAACCGGGTTCAGTCAGAATGCAAAGAAAGCATAAGCCAATATATATATGTAACTGCTGAAACTCCAAAAACCATTGATTTATCCTCGTGTGATGCCGGCCAAAGTATTTACATTTATCTAAGCTATGATGAAGAACTAACGGACAGAAATGATCTTGAAAAGGGAAACGGCCAGTATATACATGTCTGGGAGAAGGCGAAATTCGGCTACAGTATACAAAAGCCGGACAGCAACGGGGATAAAATAGTTCTGGCAAGAGTTGTACTTGATGGTAATGGAGGCACAAACACTGTTGTTTCAACTCAAATTTACACAAGTGAAGATGATGGTACTTCAATAAGAAAATACGCTGGACCTGCAGGGTCAGTTATTTCTTTAGAAAAAATAATATTCAGGTTGGTAGAAGATATCAACAAATTGAGCGAAGGCGGTGATACTGCTGACGTCAATATAAAAGATCTGGAAGGAATGCCTTTTATACAGGCTGCTTTACTTACAGATAAAAATATACTTGGCCTGGAAATAAACTCAGAATTAGCCAAGTTCTCAGGAGATGTCAACATTGCAGGTGATCTCTCAGTAACCGGCACCCTTATAAATGATGGCTTAGGACAACAGGAACTCGAGGTTTCAAACTCATTTGTACAGGTAAACAGTGATTCAGGTCAGGATAAGTGGGAGTTAAAGGATGGAGGACTTGAGGTATACAGAGGGTTTGATGATCAAGAAAAATCTCTGGATGCACGTATTTTATGGTCTGAAGGCGAAAAATGCTGGAAGATGGGGTATGGAGATAAGCTGTTTAATATAGCATACGGCACAGATTGGGACAGCCTTATAAAAAATGGTTTTGCAGACGATTTACATAAGCACTCTGAAATCAATTACCAAAACGGTATTGCACTCAAAGCTGATGAAAAAGGAAACCTGTCGACTAAAGGAAATCTTTATATGAGTGACAAAACTATCTGGCTCAGAGGGTCGGGCAATACCAACCACGGCTTGGGATGGTTTGGTAACGGAAAGTTGTTTGCAGGTCTCAATGTGGACGGTCCCGTATTGTTCGGACAAAAAGGTGGATTGCTTGGAATAATTGATGGACTTACAGAAGAGACCAAGAAACAAATACCGGTGCTTACATGGAATAACCTGGGGAACGTCGGAATAGGCATAGCAAATCCCAAGGATGATATGCTTGAAGTAGCAGGAAATATGCGTATACTGAGCCAGTCAAATCCTTTACGTTTTACCTCTGCATGGACGGCTTTTCCTGACTCTGCATTAAATTGTGCCGAAATATCCAATGATACAGGTATATACAAAGCACTAATGATAGTTGGAAACAAATCTGCAGATCAGGGAAAACCCATATCTGAGCAAAAAAGAAGAGTAGCCATATGGGACAGGCTGGATGTAAACGGATTCCTTTATGTGAACGGTAATATGCAGCTGACACAGGCGATTACACCAAGTGCAGGAAATTCAAAGGACAATGGTATTGTTTTCCCAAGTGATCCCGGGGGAGGCTCCGAAGATCGTGCTTGGATAAGGTACTATCCCAGAAGCGGAGAGGCCTGTACATTGGAGATAGGAATTGATAATGACGATAATGACAATATATCCCTGATGGCATCCGGTAATGTAGGAATAGGAACCTTAAATCCAAATGACAAGCTGGACGTAAGCGGTTGGACAAGGCTTTTAAGTGATTCCAATCCCATAAGGTTCACATCAGCTTGGAGCGGATTTCCTGACCTTGCACCCAATCAGGCCGAAATATGTAACGACACCACAAATTATAAGACTTTAATGATAGTTGGAAACAAATCTGCGGATCAGGGGAAACCCATGTCCGAGCAAAAGAGAAGAGTCTCGATATGGGACAGACTGGAAGTAAACGGAACTCTTAATGTAAACGGTGATTTTCAAACCACATGTGCCATAGTTCCAAGTGTCGGCAACTCCCAGAACAATGGAATAACATTTCCAAAGGATTATTATGGTGGAAACGGCGGTGATTGTGCATGGATAAGGTACTACTCTGATGCAAGCCGCGGTGGTGGCGAAAACATGACACTTGAGATAGGCATATCCAATGACCCCGGAAACGGCGGATATTATGGCGGTGGTGACCGTATAAAGCTATCTGCCAGCGGCGGTGTGTATGTGGACGGATATTTCTATTATAGTTCATCAAGAGACTTAAAAGAAAATATTACAACACTTTCAACGAAGAAAGCCAAGCAAATATTGGATGGAATGAATCCCGTTACGTTTAATTTCAGGGGAGACACTGAAAAAACGACATTGGGCTTTATAGCGGAAGAAGTGCCTAAAAATGTTGCAGCTAACGATCAGAAAGCCATAAGTCCTATGGAGATAATTGCCGTATTAACAAGTGTTGTAAAGGATCAGAGAAAGTCGATAACGCAGCTACAACAAAAAATAGAATCATTAGCCCGATAGGGAAATACAATAGAGGAGGTTTGTTAAATGAAAGAACAAATGGAGGCAAGAATTAAAGAACTAAAAACGGAACTTGAATCAGGACAAAAGGTAATGGAGGAATTAGAAGTAAAGCGTACTAATATCTTATATACCCTTTTGAGAATCAATGGTGCAATACAGGTACTTGAAGAGCTTGCGCAAAAAGAAGAGTCCTCTGATCTTAATGAGTAATCAACCATCCATTGCCGAGGATTTGGCAGCATTTTGAGTATCCGGAGGAAGAGGAAATGGGAAAAGAATTTAAGAGAATGAACTATTTTGACGGACTCTTTTTAAAGTCTGAGGACTATAGACAAGATAAAGATTATATTAAGAGAGTTCATGGATTACACAACAGGTATCTTCACACATGGGGAATAGTCGCCGGCCTCGAAGTTAAACCTGTATTGGAAAGCAGCATGGAAGTTGTTGTTACGGAAGGTGTTGCACTGGATTTAGCGGATGGGGATATTTATGGTACGGATTTAAAGGAGAGCACCAGCAGACAAATACTGATTTACGAGGGACATCCTGATAATCCCCTTGATCTTTCGGAATACGGGGCAGATGAAAATATATATATTTACGTCAGCTACTATGAGGAAGCGGCCGACCGGGATAATGAAAAAGGTCAGGGACGAGAAATACATATTTGGGAAAAGGGAAAGATCAGCTTTAGCAATAAAAAACCTCTGGACCGCAAAAAAGACATTATTTTAGCAAGAGTTGTACCCAGAGAAGTAACAAAGCAAACTATAAACAGTGATGATAGCAGAACCTTTTATGATGAAGTTGTCATAGACAACACATGCATTTTTGAAAACGATGTTGACGGTACACCACTGAGGGTCTTCGCCGGGCCAAGAGCAAGGGTTCTCGCACTGCAACAGTTTAAATTCAAAAAAGGTGAAGATACCAAGGACATCCCATGGATTGCACATATAAATAAAATAGATAAAGAAGATCAAAATTCTACACATCTCGCTTTGAATTCTAATTGGGTGAAGTTTAAAAATAACGTCATAATAGATAAAGATCTGCAATTTGGTGGACAATTGATTTACAGAAATAAAAATGGCAAGATTGCGGATGAGTTTCTCACTAGTGAGCCCTTCTTCCAGTTAAACAGCCTGTCTAAAGACAGCCAGGACGATGAGATTGGTGAAGAATGGAAACTTAGAGATGGAGGCTTTGAGGTTTTCCGTGGCGGTAGCAGCAGTTTTCCTGATGCAAGAATTGTATGGTCCGAGGCTGATAAAGTGTGGAAAGCCGGACTGGGAAACGACATTAGCCCGATTTTCTATGGATCGGAGAGGGATGTTTTAATAAATAAAAGTTTTGCTGACAATCTGCATAAGCATAGTAAACTGGTTACTCCAAAAGGAACAATACTTTCTGCTGATAATTCAGGGGACATATCACTATTTTTGGATATGGCATTACCTGAAAAGAATATACTATTTTCGTCAGAGAATTTAGGATTGTTTGGTGAGCGTAAACCATTTGCAAATCTCAACATTGAAGGACCGGTATTGACAGGCGCGGGACAAGGATTTCTGGGAACAAAGGGAGAGAGTGAAAAAGCGATTCTTTCATGGAAATCATTGGACAATAGAGCAAGAGTCGGTATTGGAACAGTGAATCCGGCTGATACAATGGAGGTTTGTGGCAGTTCAAGAATACTCGGTAGCCACAACCCAATAAAGCTAACATCAGAATGGACAGGTTCTCCTGACATAACCGCAAACCACGCTGAAATATGTAATGATACAACCACACATAAAGCACTTATGATTGTCGGAAATCAATCTGCGGGTCAGGGAAGGAAAGTGGCTGTATGGGACAGACTGGACGTCAATGGAACTCTAAAAATCAATGGAAAGATGCAGCTATCAAAGAGTCTTAATCCAAGTACTGGTACTGGAAACAAGGGTATTATTTTTTCGGGGGATCCTGGCGGAGGATCAGGAGATATTGCCAGAATACAATACTATCCAAGGTCAGGTGAGGCTTGTACTTTGGAAATAGGTACTACAAATGACAGTGATGATAACATCTTCCTTAATTCATCAGGTAATGTAGGAATTGGTACATCTGAGACGGATTTTGTGCCAAAGGATAAATTTGATATAAGTGGAGGGGCACGTTTTAACAGTGGTTCAAATCCATTACGGTTTACATCTCAATGGAGTGGGTTCCCTGACGTATCTTCGAAAAATGCGGAAATATCTAATGATACAAATGGCTATAAGACCCTGATGATTGTTGGAAACAGGTCTGCCGGTACAGGAAGAAAAGTTTCTATATGGGATAGACTGGAGGTAAATGGAAGTTTAGCAGCAATAGGTAATTTCCAGGTTAGCGGAGCGATAGTACCCGGTGTCGGGAATTGTGATGTAAAGGGAATCATGTTTCCAAGAGATCCTCAAGGTGGCGGAGGCGATGCAGCATGGATAAGGTACTATTCCGATACACTTCGCGGCGGCGGTGAAAACATGACGCTTGAGCTAGGAATATCAAATGACGACAGAACAGAGACAACCACTAGATCCTACTTTGTAAATACTTGCCCGTATTCATGGGTAACAAATCCATGTGGTTATTGGAAAACCGAAACAGTTACAATCTTAGGAAATAAAGGTGATAGAATGCGCTTCCGGGCAAGCGGAGGAACATATATTGAAGGAAACTTCTATTATACATCCACAAGGGAATGTAAGGAAAACATCGGTAAACTGGAAACGGAATCAGTAAAAAATACTGTTGAACAGCTTGAACCGGTGGAGTTCAATTTCAAAGGGGACAGTAAACGAACCACAATAGGCTTTATTGCAGAAGATACCCCGGATATGCTTACTGCAGGTGACAAAAAAGCAATAAGCCCGATTGAAATACTTACGATTCTGGTAAGCGAAGTAAAAGATCAGGAAAAAATAATTAACAAATTAAAGAAAAAGGTCGCAGCATTGAAGGCCTGAAATAAAATAATACAACAATGGAGGAATTAAAATGAAAGAAAAAATTGAAGAAAGAATTAACGAACTGAAAAGTGAATTTGAGAACGGACAAAAGTTATTGGAAGATCTGGACTTAAAGCGTACAAACCTGAATCAGACTCTTTTACGAATAAGCGGTGCAATCCAGGCTTTGGAGGAACTAATGCCGGAAGATAAGGTTCCCGAGTAATATTCATTGTAACAAAACTGTACATATTCTAATTAAGTATACGTAAAGTGATTGGTACAGGGAAAATTTGAAAAATTGGAGGAATAAAAATGTCAAATGAATTTTCAAATGAAATATCAGATAAAATCAAGCGTATGAAGTATTTCGACGGACTTTTACTTAAATGGGATGACCTTACACTTGACCAGAATTACCACATGAGACTTCATCGACTTCACAATGGATATTTTCATGACTGGGGGATAGTAGATGGGCTGGAGGTTACACCTGTAGCAGGTTACCTGCAGGTTAAGGTTTCTCCGGGATTTGCAATTGACAGGACACTGGACGCAGATCTAAATGAAATAGTCGGCAGGGATATATGGATTTGCGAAAATCATCCGGACAATCTTATAGACTTGTCTGGACAAGCTATAGGCCAGGATAAGTATATTACCGTAACATATGATGAGGTTGATTGTGATACGGAAATTGTAAAGGGTGAAAACAATCCAATTCATAAGTGGGAACGCGGCAAAATAAACTACAAGGAAAAACAAAATCTTGGAAGTCCCAGTGAAGAGATCGTTCTTGCACGTATACGTATAATCGAAGAAGCAGGTCAAAAGAAAATAGTAATAGACGATAAGGAAGCAGATGGAAAGAAGCAGCTTCGAATACAAGCTGTTACAGGAGGCGCTTCTCAGGAATTTAAGAAGATATCGGTTGGGGAAAAAGGAACAAGTATATTACCATATATAAGTGGGCCCACAGATGATGAAAGAAGGCTTTACCTGGAAAAACACGGGCTTGCTACTGACAGTGATGGACTTATAGTCCATACACCCTATACTTTGTTTTATGGTCCTGTAATCAGCGATACATTAAAAACAAATGGTGCTGTGGATGTAAATGGAACATTTTCAGTTAATGTTAATAAAACCAATGCACTGCAGGTCGATTCAAATGGAGCTGTTTCCATAACAAACTCTGCTGAAGTATCAGGGACTCTTTCAGCGAAAAAAGGCCTTAATGTAAGCGGTGAAAGCACAACACTCGATACAGATGTTGTTGTAATGACAGGTAATAAGCTCACCGTTAACAAGTATACCAAGAAGCCGGATGAAACTGATTCTAATAAAATGGGCAGCGGAATTGAAGTATACAGAGGAGAAGGGCAGCTGGTAGCAGAGTTATTGTGGGATGAAACTGATAGATCATGGAAAGCAGGCACTCAAGACAGCCTTCATAAGCTTGCTTATGGCCCGGATTGGGATGCAGTACACAACGGAACAAATGTTGATACCTTTCAGAATGAATCAAAATCTGTAACCCTTCACAAACACAGTAAAATATGGGACAGCAGTACGGAGAGTAAAGAAGCATTAACAGCAGACGAAAAAGGTAACATCAGTATTCCACAAAACTTAAAGGTAAGCGGCAGCGTGGTAACTAATCTGGGAATTGAGGTTCCGCAAAAAGACTCAGCAACAAATGCAAGGCTCGTGTGGAATGAAGAGAAACAAAGCTGGCAGATAGGAATAGGAGATGATCTCAATAATATTCCATATGGAGAAACTTGGGACAATCTGATCGCAAAAACCAATGCAGACGAACGCCATCACCATTCCAAACTTTTTGACAATGACAACCAAGAGGCTATGAGCGTTCAAGCAAACGGGGATGTAAATGTCACATCAAATATGATAGTAGGTAAAGACCTTCAAGTGCAAGGGACACTGACTGTTACAAATAATGCCACGGAAATCAAGTATATACAAAAGGCCGTTTCAGATAACGTGATAGTTGTCAATAAGCCGGAAACTGAAAGCGAACAAAAACCTCTTTCAGAAGGCGGGTTGGAAGTATACCGCGGGGAAGGACTGGAAAATGCAAGGATAATATGGGATGAAGGAAGCGACAACTGGAAAATGGGAACAGGCAAAGACATGTCTGTAATACCCGGAGGAATAGAGTGGGAGTATCTGACACACGGCCAGGTTGTTGATAACATGCATGCTCATGGGAGCCTTGCAATGGAAGATGGTACAGTCGTTGTTTCAGTTGACAAGAATGGCAATGTGGAAGCCGGAAAAAATGTAGAGATAAATGGAAATCTTACTATAGACGAAAATGAATTTGTCATGGGAGATGTTGATGTAAAAGGTTCTGTAACAATAGAAGGAGATCTCACAGTATTAGGGGCATCAACCACAGTAAATCAGAAAACTCTTGAGGTAGAGAATAGTACCATAATCGCAAACAAGTATTCTGAGAACAGCTCGCCTGTTGAAATCGAGGGAGGTTTAGAAGTATATCGAGGCGGTAATGTCCAAAATGCAAAGCTCCTTTGGAACGAAAAGGAAGGCAAATGGAAAATCGGTACGGGAGATTCCATGAATGACATAATATATGGACATAACTGGGATGCACTAGTACAGAATAATTCAGCCGATGGACTTCACACACATGGAATCCTCTCCGATTTAAACGGTAATGTTGCTATTAATGCTGATTCTGCCGACGAAGTCGTTATAAATAAAGCTGCAAAAGTATATGGAGGCCTTGATGTAGACGGAGAAGTAAACATTCTGGGAGACTTGAATGTAACAGGAAATGTAATAGGAACAGTTACTTATCTTGAAAAAACGGATATGAAGGTTCAGGATAATGTCATCCTTCTTAATAAATTTGAGGGGGATAATCCACCTGTAAACGAAAGCGGATTAGAAATATACCGGGGAGAATCCGTAGAAAAAGCCAGATTAGTATGGGATGAGGCGGCGGCACTATGGAAAGTGGGTATCGGAGACAAACTTCATAAACTGGCTTATGGAACTAATTGGAGTAATCTGACAGATAAAAGAAATGCCGATGCTCTTCACACTCATGGGCAACTTTTCAATGAAAAAGGAAACATACTTTCATTAAGTACGACATCATCCGGAAATATCGATGTAAGGCACGACTTGAATGTCAATCAGGATCTGACTATAGCAGGAAATCTTAATGTTAAAGGTAAAGTAACAAATATAAATAGTAAGAATATAGATATTCAAGGTAATATACTGACAATGAATAAGGATGAGTCAGGAGAACTTTTACAGGATATAAGTACATATTCTGTTTTCAGGGGAATAAATGAAAAAAATGCGATATTGAGATGGGATGAACAGAAGGCTGCATGGAAAATAGGCTTATCGGAATTTACTTGGAAAACTGAGAATACTGAAAATAGTGGTGAAAAAGTGAATACGCCGGTTGATTATACGTGTCTTTTAGTAAACAAAGATGGCAGCATACAGGCTCCTGCAGCAACAGTTCTTAATGATTTTCATGCCAATAAAGCCATTATAAGTTCACTTGATGTCAGCGAACCCATTAATGCACAAAAAGGTATCCAATTTATCAGCAACTCCGGTAATAAACCATATATAAAATGGAGCGAAGATAAAGCACAATGGAAAATAGGGGTTGGAATTGGAACTGGAGAAGTGAATTGTATCAGTGCCAAAAGCTCCGGATATGTTGGAATCGGCAATGATGCACCAAATGCAAAACTCGATGTAAGCGGTAATGCTATTGTAAGCGGTGACATGACAATTGGCGGCAAAACAGCTATCACTGGTGATCTTTCTGCAGGAAATGCTACTATAGCGGGCAGTATTACGTCAAATGGCGGGCTAACCATAAATAGACAAGGAACTTCAAATAATGTAGTAAGTGCTATAGAAATAAACAGAGGAGTAGATAACGATAGTGCTATTCTGGAAAATGCAAAAATAATCTGGGATGAGACAGAAAAAATTTGGAAAGTTGGATATGGTAAAATTTTAACCCCACTCAATGTTAACAATGCATTCAAATCCACAAAACTGTATAGTACAAATTCCAATCAAATAGTTGTGAGTGTTGATGAAAATTCTAATGTTGGTATAGATGAAGAAAATCCAACAGCAAAACTGCAAGTAGCTGGGAATGTAAAGATAACCGATAAAACGAAACCAGACGGATCGACGGTAAAGGGATCACTTGAATTAGACGGAAAAGTCACTGCGAAAGGCTCATTTGAACTGTCAAGAGCTAATGATAAACCTGCTATTCTTTGCTGGAATGAGGAAAGAAAGAGCTGGCAGGCAGGAACAGAGGGGAGCTTGCAGGATATTAGTAGCTCTGATGCTTTGTTTGCCCCCGATGGTACTAAAGTAGTTTATGTAAACAACGCAAAGAATGTCGGAGTCGGAGTAGACGTGCCCACAGCAAAACTTGACGTTAACGGGAGTTTAAAAGCAACCAGCATCAGCTCTGCCGGAGACATTACAACGGATAACGGCACAATAAAGAGTGCAAATGCCAATGTAACAAGTGTATTGCAGGCTAGCAGTGCGAGTATAACCAATGATCTGACAATAGGCGGCAATCTAGTTGTAAATGGTGACACAGTAACAGTTAACACAAAAACACTTGAAGTTGAAGATAATATTATAACCCTAAACAAATACAATCCTCAGACTCAGCCGGTTCCAACCAAAGCAGGAATAGAGGTGTTCCGCGGGGGTACAGCTAACAGTGCCCAGATTATATGGAATGAAGAATTAGGCGGGGTATGGCAGGCAGGTACAACAGGTACAATGAAAACCATAAGCTTTACCGACCATACGCACCCGGAATATAACAATAGCGGCATATCAGACCTTACTGCAGTAATAAAAGTAAATAACGGAAATATAGGTATAGGAACTTCAGCTTCTTATTCAGACAAACTTTCCGTATCCGGTAATGTAGGAGTTACCGGGAACACTAAAGTTTCAGGATTGCTAACTGCAGGTACACTCACAGTTGGCGATACTACAATAAATGGTAATTTATTTACAAGCAATATAAAAGTTAGTGGCTTACTAAATGTTAGTAAAGGAATTGAAATAACGAGAAGTGACTCGACTAAGGCTCAGATAATATGGAATGAATCAAGTGGAGTATGGCAGGCAGGTACTACCAATAATATAAAAAACATATGCTATGCGGAACATAAGCACCCGGAATATGATCTATCTTCTGCTTTAAAATTAAGTAATGGAAATATAGGCATAGGAACTTCAACCCCAACTGATAAACTTTCCGTATATGGTAATGTGGGAGTTACAGGGAATACTGGAGTTTCAGGAACGCTGACTGCAGGTACACTCATAGCTGGCGATACTACAGTAAATGGAGATGTTACCGCCAACAATGCAGTTTTGAACGCAAAACTCACGTCTGTTGATGCAGAAATCAGTGGAAACCTGACAGTTGGTGGTACAGTAGTAAATGGGGAAACGCTTGCCACAGTTGTGAATATAGGTACAAACCTCACAACTCAAACAGCAACAATAAATGGAGATGTTATCGCCAACAATGCATTGGTAAACACAAAACTCACAGCTCACGATGCAGAAATCAGTGGAAACCTGACAGTTGGTGGTACAATAGTAAATGGGGCAACGCTTGCCACAGTTGCGAATATAGGTACAAACCTTACAACTGAAACAGCAACAATAAATGGAGATGTTACCGCCAACAATGCAGTTGTAAACACAAAACTCACGTCTGTTGATGCTGATATCACAGGGATACTAAATGTCGCCAATGGAATTGAAACAACGAGAAGTGACAAAACTACTAAGGCTAAGATTTTCTGGGATGAAACCACTACTTCCTGGAACGCAGACACAGGAACAAGTAGTGGCCAAATAGCCCTTAGTAACCATACACATAATACTCTTTATGGAAACACTGAACCGATTGTAAATGTGAGTGATGACGGTAACGTTGGAATAGGTAAAATCCCCGAAACAGGATTCAGGTTGTCTATTAATGGTAATATTAAGGCCAATAACATAACAGGTGATATAGTAGCTACAGGCGTGACACAGACATCATCCAGAGAATTAAAAGAAAATATTACCTCATTTCCTGTAAAAACAGCATTAGACCTGTTAAAAAAATTGAATCCGGTTACATTCGATTACAAAATCGATTGCTTGAAAAAACATAACATAGGCTTTATAGCTGAAGAAGTTCCGGAGATATTTACAAGCGATGACTGTAAGTCAATTTCGATAATGGATATTGTAGCTGTATTAACATCAGTAGTAAAAAAACAACATTCTGAAACAATAGCAATAAAGAAGCAACTGGCTACATTGCAAAAACAAGTGGCCGGATTACTGGGAGCTTAAAACAATTAAAAGGGGCTGTTGTACAATGAATAGATTATATTCAACGGCAGCAGCTCCTTTTAGTTTGTTCACATTTATGGTGTGAAAGGAGGAACCTAATAAAACTCCTCATACCGATTGCAACAATTATTGTAGACATAAATTGAACAAGTGTTATATTATGGTCATGTTGGATATATTAAAGAATATACAATTTTATTGAGGTATTTATGGAGATAAAAAAGGTTGCTGAAATAGCGGTATCAGCTGGAGAAATATTACTGAGCAATGGAGCAGAAGCTTACAGAGTAGAAGAGACGATATCAAAAATATGTAATTCATACGGTTTAATCGGTGAATGCATTTCAAACCTGACAGGAATATTTATTTCAATAACAGGTCCGGATGGTGAAACGGTTACATCAATAAAACGGGTACGTCAAAGACGTGTGGATTTATACAGAGTTGAGCTCATAAATTCCTTTTCAAGAGGTCTAATGGAAAACCCTGTATCCTATGAGGAAGCAAAGAGAATTCTTGGAGATATAACCAATGCTCCAAGCTTTAACCTTGGAATAAGGCTAATGGCAGCTAGTATGACTTCATTTGTATATACGTTGTTTTTTAAAGGAACCGTACCTGATGCGGTAATAGCTTTGATAATTAGCCTGGGCATTTATTTTATTCTTCAAAAAATAGACGAAGTCGGGTTTTTTCAATTTCTCCAATACTTCCTATCAGGGTTATTAATAGGAGCATTAAGTGTCTCAATACAACACTTGCTTCCAATTATTCACAAGGATAATGTAATAACCGGAGCAATAATTGTACTATTACCGGGGGTATCTCTTACAAACGGTATAAAGGATATACTGTACGGGGACTATGTTTCGGGACTTGCCCAATTCGGCGAGGCCATGCTTATAATTATTGCAATGAGTGCCGGTATAGTAACTGCACTTTCACTATTTATGAAATGGATGTGATTTGAATGCTTCAACAAACCGTGTTGGCTTTTTTTGGAAGTATATTTCCGGTTATACTATTTAATATTGATAGAAGAAAAATACTCTGGGCAGGTTTTTGTGGGGCTATTGGCTGGATTATATACAGTCTTATATCTGTAAATACAAACAGTCCAATACTTTCATCTTTTTTTGGTGCACTTACTGTAGGGATTTACAGTGAATCCATGGCAAGAATACTTAAAACACCGACCTTTGAATTTTTGATACCAGGAATATTTCCATTGGTACCGGGAATGATGGCATACAAAACGCTGCGATATATAGTAGAAAACAACATCTCGTCCGCTTTCAGCAGCGGAACCCAGACCTTGGCAGTAGGCGGTGCAATCGGGTTTGGAATAATGCTTTCAACTACAATCTTTAAATTTATATCAAGAATACAAAAGAACAGGAAAAAGTAAATCAAACAATTATATTATTTTAACTACTGTACCTATAGAAACTAAATTGCTCAATTCAATTACCTGATCATTGAACATTCTTATACATCCATTTGAAACATCTTTTCCAATAGAAGAAGGATTATTTGTTCCGTGTATCCCATAATCCCCATTTGGTGCGTTAAGTCCCAACCACCTTGCTCCAAACGGTCCTCCGGGATTAATAGCACGGTTGACTATCCTGAAAGTACCTAGAGGAGTTGGCGTAGATGGTTTACCCACAGCAACGGGATAACTTTTGAAGACAATATTATCCCTGTAAAGGGTTAACTTATGCAAACTTCTATTGATAGTAATTGAGTAAACAGGTCTGGATAAATAAACAGGTTGCTGATAAAACATAGGTATTCTCCTAAAGACGTATATTACTTTAATATTCAAAAATACATTAAAACGTTACACTAATTTAGAAGTTATAGTTAGCAGAAAAATATAAACTTTTATAAATTATATATATTAAATTACGACAAAAAAATTCTACAAATATTATTGACAGAACTAAATTGACATGATAAACTAAAAAAGTCGCTCGGCAATGAGTGATTATTAAGATGGACTTTGAAAAGTAAACAGTGATAAACATGTAAAGGAACTCGAAAAAATTCCGAAATCGTAAAACGATTTCAAAATTGAGTAACTTGCGAACTTTATAACCTGGTTTTTGGAAAC
>JAEZIU010000013.1 GCA_023436485.1 Bacillota bacterium
TTTCGCGTTATCGGGATGTAGCTCAGTTTGGCTAGAGTGCTTGCTTGGGGTGCAAGAGGTCGCGTGTTCAAGTCACGTCATTCCGACCACAGTAAATAAGCGGCTTTCAGAAATTGAAGGCTGCTTATTTTTTAAAATAAAACTTATAAATAACTTATAAATGTTTATTTTCATAAAAAAATAAGCCTTTCGGCTTACTTTACTTTTCTAAATTATTGATTGTATTTATTTTGTAAGCATTAGCTTTTTTACGAAAGGGGTTAATAATGAAAGAAACGCTTAACGCATTAGCTGTAGGAACGGGCGGATTTATTGGGGCGGCGTCCAGATATTTTGTATCGACATTGGTAAACAGGCTTAATACAAGTGGTTTTCCCATTGCTACACTAATTATTAACTTACTTGGTTCGTTTTTGATTGGATTATTAACGCAGCTATTAATGGGCTTATGCCCTGATAATAAAAAATTACAGTTGTTTTTAACTACCGGTATTTTAGGCGGGTTTACAACATTTTCAACCTTTAGTCTAGAAACAGTTAACCTTTTTCAGGACGGGAAAGCCGTCTTTGGCGTGGCAAATATTATATTAAGCGTAGCATTTTGCCTTACAGGAGTTGTATTAGGCAAAATGCTTGCTAAAACAATCGTGAGTATATAATTTACTTACTTAAATGAATTTTACAGCATTCTCAAGGACTTTTCCCACAGAATCATTTATTACAAGATCAGCTCTGGAATCATAGGGAGTAGGGCTTTTATTAACAAGAATGAGTTTTTTGCCTCTAAAGTAATCAATAAGGCCTGCTGCAGGATATACAACCAGAGAGGTTCCTCCAATTATAAGAACGTCGGCATTTCTTATTGCATTTACGGCTCCGCTTACAATGTCATCGTTTAGGGCCTCCTCATACAGAACAACATCAGGCTTGACAATGCTGTTACATTTAGTACAATGGGGAGTACCTTTTGAATTAACTATATAATCCAAATCATAAGAGGTTCGGCATTTGGTACAATAATTTCTGTGAACCGAGCCATGCAACTCATAAACTTTTTTACTGCCGGCCAGTTGGTGAAGACCATCGATATTCTGTGTTACAACAGCTTTAAGTCTGCCGGTTTCCTCAAGTTTTGTGAGAGCATAATGCCCTGCATTTGGCTGGGCCTCTTTGCATATCATTTTAGTTTTATAATAATTGAAAAACTCATCGGTATGAGAAATAAAAAAACTGTGGGAAAGCATTGTTTCGGGTGGGTATTGTGAGCCGTTGGTGGTCATATAAAGACCATTTTCGGAACGGAAATCAGGTATACCCGATTCGGTACTCATTCCTGCTCCTCCAAAAAATACAATGTTGTCAGCATTTTTTAAGATATCAGTAAATTGTGCAATATTCATAAAAAACATCTCCGTCTTTAATTATATAATTATTATCGCATATTTTCCTGAATAATCAAAGGTTACCGGATAAAATAAACAGAACAAATGTTCTTGATTTATCAAAAAAATATGTTTATAATGGAAATTGATAAAACCCTTTTGAACTTATTATGGAGGAAGAAGGATGCCTAACCTTTTCAATGATTTATATGTTAGAGAAATTAAGCTAAGGAAAGACGTTTCATTCGATGAAAGCTATGTTTTTTCTCTTCCGGTTATCAAAAAACTTGGAAATTTGAGTATAAATAAGAAGGTAACCTTCTTTGTGGGTGAAAACGGTACAGGAAAATCAACTTTACTTGAGGCTATTGCTGTAAACCTGGGGTTTAATCCAGAGGGCGGTACCAAAAATTTCAATTTTTCTTCAGTAGAAACACATTCTATATTGTATAAATACCTCACTGTTGGAAAGGGTGTAAAGAGACCAAAGGATGGGTTTTTCCTGAGAGCGGAAAGCTTTTATAATGTTGCGAGTGAGGTTGACAGGCTTGATGAGGCTGCACCAAGCCCGTTCATACACTCATATGGAGGAAAATCCCTACACAGCCAGTCACATGGAGAAAGCTTCATGTCACTGGTATTGAACAGATTTGGAGGTAACAGTCTGTATGTACTTGATGAACCTGAGGCTGCATTGTCCCCAACCAGACAGATGACACTGCTGGTTCGTATAAATGAACTGGTGAAGCAAAACTGTCAGTTTATTATAGCGACCCATTCACCTATTCTATTGGCTTATCCCGATGCAGATATTTTCTCATTAGATGAGAATGGAATCAAACTGACTGAATATGAGGAAACTGAGCATTATATTGTGACCAAACAATTCCTCAACAATCCCCAAAAAATGTTACGGTATTTATTTGACTCGGAGTAACCAACACTTTCTCAGAACTCTTCACGGCGCCTTTGTTTTCTCAATTCACAGCGTTTTCTGGCTGCGTCCCACTCTATTTTCTCTTCTTCAGTTTCTAAGATTATTCCGGGAACCGGGACAGGGAGGTCGTTTTTATCTAATGCAACAAGAACCAAGTACGCACTGTTTATCATACGACGGGTTCCATTAAGTTCCTCGACAAAGGTATCTACCCTTACTTCCATTGACGTTTTTCCTACATAAGTAATCTGTCCCAGTAAGAATATAGTACTATTAACGTAGGCGGGTGCTTTAAACTGCAAGTTGTCTATGGAGGCTGTAGTAACGTTACAGCCGGAGTGTCTTCTGGCAACAACAGCTGCAACAACGTCAATCCATTCCATAAGCTTGCCGCCGAAAAGACGGTTAAAACCGTTTATATGTTCAGGCATAAGTATTTGAATTTGTTCAGTTCTTGAATCTGATACTTTTCTACTTATTAACTTTTCCATTTTAATCAACCTCCAATATATATTAATTACTATTATTATTTAAAATAATGGCTTTTGATAACATTATAACTGAATTCAGTAATCATAGTATTGGCATAATTCATCAAAATTACATTTGTGTGATATAATTTATCATTAGATTTTTTCTGAAATCGGTGGTTTTAATTTCAGAAACTGTGGTATAACAGTAATAAATCTACTAATATTTTTAATAAAACAGGAGGTAACTTTAAGTGAGTAATTTAAAGGGTACTAAGACAGAGGCAAATCTTATGGCTGCATTTGCAGGTGAGTCACAGGCAAGAAACAAGTATACATACTATGCGTCAAAAGCAAAGAAAGAGGGCTATGAGCAGATAGCTGCGTTATTTACTGAAACTGCTAATAACGAGAAAGAGCATGCTAAAATATGGTTCAAGCTTTTACATGACGGTATAGGTGATACTGCTACCAACCTGAAGGATGCTGCAAATGGCGAACATTATGAATGGACTGATATGTACGCTCAATTTGCAAAAGAAGCTAAAGAAGAGGGATTTGACAAGATAGCATATCTTTTTGAGGCTGTAGCAAAAATTGAGAAAGAACATGAGGAGAGGTATTTAGCTCTTCTGAAGAATGTTGAAGGTAATGCCGTATTTATCAAAGGTGAAAAAGTAATATGGCAGTGTGCAAACTGTGGACATATTCATGTAGGAGAAAAAGCTCCTGAAGTATGCCCTGTATGCGACCATCCTCAAGCGTACTTCCAAATGCTTGCAAAGAATTATTAATTAGCATTATTTACTACCCTGAACAATTAATATAAAAATAAAAATGGTGGAAAATAAGTAATAAATACTTTGAGGTGATTTTATTTGAAACGTATTTTATCTTATTTATTAGCCATTACGTTTTTGTTGCCGGGCTTTATAAACTATGCAGTTTTAAAGAACGGAAGTGTAGATGTAGTAAAAAGGCAAATTAACCTCCAAGCACAGGCTGATGGGGGTATAGAAATTGTTGCAAGGAGACCGTATATCAGACGTGGAGAAATAGGAGTACTTGCAATAAGGGTAGCAGCAGGCTCAAATTGTAAAATCATTGCATCCTATAAAATCAGCGGGAGAGATTATTCTACTGTAAGAAATTTGGTTGCAGGTAAGGATGGAAATGTTTTGTGCACTTGGAAAGTAGATGAAAAAACTGATACAGGGACATATAATATCGAAATAACCTCTGGCACCAGCAGAATTGTAACGACTTACAGCGTACAATAAGTCAAAAAGGCTTCATTCAGCTGATTCTAATCGGCTTTATGAAGCCTTTTGCAATTAATTTTACCGAATTACAAAAAAACTGTATAATTGATTTAGACTATAAAATATATTAGGAAGTAAGATATGAAACTAATTGATTTATCTCATGATATATTTAACAATATGCCTGTTTATCCCGGGGATGGTTCTGTGAGGTTATGCCATACTCATGAATTTTCCAGAGACCATTATAATAATCATTGGCTGGGAACAGGAATGCACGTTGGAACTCATGTTGATGGGGTGATGCACATGACCGATGTTTGTGAATATATATGTAACTATCCTTTGGAAAATTTCTATGGCCCTGCTTGCATGATACATACATATGGTAAAAGCATTTTAGAAGCAGAAAGCAGTCATTTGGAAATTTTGAAAGCTAAGAGTATAGTGTTGATTCATACAGGGATGGATAAATTTTACGGGCAGGAAACATATTATAACGATCATCCTGTACTGGATATGACATTTTGCGAAATGCTAGTGAAACAAGGAATTAAATTAGTGGGAATAGATGCTCCTTCGCCTGACAGATTACCTTTTGAAATACACAAATATTTGCTCGGCAATGGTATTCTGCTGCTAGAGAATCTTACCAACCTGGACAAAATTCCGGAGGCTGCTGATTTTGAAGTAATGGCATTCCCTTTAAAGATTAAGGCCGATTCATGTATGGTGAGGGCCGTTGCAAAAATAATTATATAAAATTATAAATACTTACATGTATGAGGTGCTTTAAAAATGTATTACGTTTATGTTTTGCAATGTGCTGACAAGACACTGTATACAGGGTATACAGATGATCTGCAAAAAAGAATAAAAGTCCATAACAGCGGAAAAGGTGCAAAATATACCAGAGCAAGGCTGCCGGTGACACTTGTGTATTATGAAGAGGCTGAAACTAAATCTATGGCGTTATCGAGAGAATACAACATTAAGAAAATGACCAGAAGACAGAAAGAAACATTAATTTCAGCCAAAATGGATACATAGAACTATTTTTTACAAAAACAAAAACCGTTTGATTATTCAAACGGTTTTTTGGTGCGCCATCACGGGGTCGAACCGGGGACACCCTGATTAAGAGTCAAAAAATAAAAAACCCATGAATCAACTGATACTGTAAGGGGGGAAGGCATTAATAAAAGTGATACTACAACCTTTTACCACAACTTTCAGTTTGTTTTTTCTTCATCTATTTTTGTTTCATCTTTATATAAATTATCAAGCCTTACAATATTTCGCTTTTTCCTTTTGCCTTGAATATGAGTATAAACTTCTCTCATAATACTAACATCATGTCCCATAATTTCTGCCGCTACAAGTTCATCTATACCAGCATCATACAAACCTGTACAATAAGTATGCCTTAATAATCTAAATGTTAAGTCAAATTCATGTTCCTTCATGTTCGAATTATCTTCAGATTCAAACCATTTTTTTATAATCTTTTGGGCTTTACGCCATTGAGATTTTATTTCTGTTAGTCCCATGGGACCACCTGCATGTCCAGGGAAAACATATAGTTTTTTATTCTTTCGTCTTTTAAGATATGATTTTAAGTAGTTTGATAAAATATCAGGCATAGGGATTTCTCTAAAACCGTTTTCAGTTTTTGGGGCTTTTAGTTGAGGTTTAGAATGGGCATACTCAGTAGCCTTGGTAACTCTTATTACTTTAGCATCAAAATCAATATCATTTAACAGTAATGCAAGAGTTTCTCCCATTCTCATGCCAGTGTATAAAGTTGTAAATATAATAGGATAAGTTCTATGACATTTTAGAACTTTTAAAAGTAGTTCCCTTTGTGTAGGCGTTAAACACTTACGCTTAGGCTTGTCGGGAGCAATGACTTTTGAGCCACTTACTGGATTAAATGAAATAATATGATCTGCTATAGCTTGTTTAAATATTTGATTAAGAGTAATCCTTACCTTATGAGCAAGACTTTTTGAACTAGTAATGCTTTTTACTAATGCTTGAATTTGGGTTGCAGTAATTTCTTTAACTTTTTTCTTTCCCAAAACAGGGTTTATATGGTTATTAACACAATTACGATACATTTCTTGCGTTTTAAGTGCACCTTCATCTTTTTTAAATGTGTTATACCATATAATCATATATTCTTCCAAAGTAGGATTGTTGTTTACATCGTACCCCTGATAGTACTTATATTTCATTTCGGTATACTTAATCTCAACATCTTCTGGTGTACTACCATATATGAACTTTTTATTACCTTTTATAGTAAGCGTAGTATAAAAACCACCACTTTTATGAGGACTTATTTTCATTTAACATGCCTCCATAGTGCTCATTTTACTAATTTTTCAGTTATGTTCTTAGTACATTTCAATATAATATCAATAGCAACCTTGCGTTCTAATTCATTCAATTCTAAAAAAGTAAGAATTAATGCTTTACTTGCTGAATCTAAGTTATATCTTCTACCAATTTCGTCAATAGCATCATTAGCATTAGGGACAAACATTTCACCAATACCATATCTTAGCCAATTTTCATTTACATTAAACTCAGTACAAATTTTCGAAATATGAATATCTTTTATTTTTCTTGATCCCAACTCCCACATTGCAAGCGTTGAAGAACCAACCAATATACGTTCACTAAATTCATTTTGACTCATTCCTAAATCATTACGTAATTGCTTTAATCTTTCGTTCATTTCGTGCACCTCCAAAGACAATATAACATAATGGCACTCACATTGCAAGTAAAAATAATAGACATGTATTGACAATATACTTGCATAGTGATAATATAAACTCACAGAGCAAGCTGATATTTAAATGGAGGTGTAGTAATGAATCAAAATCAAGTTCCTTTTGATGAAAAAAGTTTACAAGAGGCAGAGAAATTTGCACAAATTTTGTCGGAATTATCTGAGGAGGATAAGAAAATTGCCTTTCATACAGTTAACTGTATGCTGATGCTGAATAAAGCCCATGGAGAAAATCAAAAAATTAGCATGAAAGGAGCCTGACAATATATGACATACGAATATCTTTTGAAAAAATATGGGCTTACATTATCTTTTGAGGAAGCTGGAGCTGAACTCGGATTACACTTTCAAACAGTACGCCAAATGTGCCAGAGAGGGGATATAAAAGCTACCCGAAGATGTGATAAAGGGGGGAAATGGATATTAACCACAAAAGCTTTAGCTGACTATATAGATAGTGTAAGTCTGGAAAAAGAAAAAGCGGTTGATATACTTCCAATACCTAAAACTGGAAGGGGATACAAAAAAATAATCTAGTAGGGAAATCCCGTTTATAGCCAGATTTCATAATAACGAGAAAAGAAAAAAGAAAGGATGGTAAATGGTATGAAAGCTACAGGTGTTGTTAGAAAAGTTGATGATTTAGGGAGGGTATGTCTTCCGGTTGAACTCAGGAGGACATTAGACATTGCGGAGAAAGATTCACTAGAAATATTTGTTGATGAAGAAATGATTATCTTAAAAAAGTATGAACCGGTGTGTGTATTTTGTGGAGAGGCAAGGAATGTGACGGATTACAAGGGCAAGAATATTTGTTCTGCATGTAAGAAAGATTTAAAGGGACAAGCATAGTGAGGTAACCAGTGGATAGTAAAGTGATTCAACTATGCCCTGAATGCTTAAAGAAGTTAGGAGCAGCAGGGGCAACGGTACAATGTCCGAAACATGGTAACACACCTATTTGTATGGCTCACTGCTATAACAAATGTGACTACCTCGACAAATCAATGAGCTTGGCACGATGTACATATAACCAAAGAATAAAAAGAGAAAGGGAGGTAGTTGGACATAAAAAAATCGGTTTACATTAACTTAGACCTTAATGTAAACCGACCACGAAAAGTCGCATTAAATATAAAATTTACACTTCTATTATATACCAAATACGACTTTTCGTCAAATTAGCATAAATAAAAATCAAATATAGAAGCCCTTAATACCACTGGTTTATATACCAGTTTTGGGGCTTGTATGGGGTAATAACATTCCTGCGAAAGTGGGACCCTCGATTATGTACACTGCTATGCACTACAAAGGTATATAAAATCAGAAGGAGTGTTCTAGGTGTTTATCAGAGAAAAGAAAATTGATTGCACCGACTACAGAGAAGTGGACATAATACCAAGAACAGATAATGCAGAGAGGGCAGTAAGGGGAAAAAGAAAAAAACGGGAGAAGGAAACTGAACCAAAACAAAAAGACCTTAATGATAAAAACGCAAGACGTTATCTGGTACAACTTGGAAATGGAAACTTTAAGATAGGAGGCTTACATGTTTCATGTACATATGACAATAAGCATTATCCTAAAACAGTCGAAGAGGCAGATAAAATAGTTAACAATTATCTACGCCGCATATCATACCGCAGAGGAAAACTCGGAATTGAAGAACCTATGAAATACATACTTGTCACTGAATATGACTTTGACAAAGATGGGAATACACTCACACGAATACATCATCACATTATTATGAACGATGGAATAAAAAGAGAAGAAATTGAGGCAATGTGGACAAAGGAGCGTATTAACTGGAAGAGGTACGAAAGTGACAAGGAATATAAAAATTGGTTATACAGCCGACTTATGGGGTGGGTAAATGCGGACAGATTACAGATGAATGAAAATGGCATTGAAGGACTATGTAAGTACATAACAAAGAACCCTAAAGGTAAAAAAAGGTGGTCAAGTAGCAGGAACCTAGTAAGGCCACTTCCACATAATCCGGCAGATCATAAATATAGCAGAGTACAGGTAGAAAGGTTGGCTAAGTCACCAGATGCAGGTAGAGAATTTTTTGAAAAGAAGTTCCCGGATTACAACATTACATCTATCAAACCAGAATACTACAAAGATACAGGGTGGCATATTTACTTAAAAATGTGGAGAAAGCAACCAAAACCAGTACCAAAGCCAAAACAGAAGAAAAGAAAAAAGAATGGAGTAATACCAAAACGAGAGTAGAAGGAAGGTGTGAACCGATGAAAGTAAACTATTCAAATTTAGCAATGGATTTAAGGATTTCTAGGGTAGCGGCATTTAAGGAGGCAGTTGGAGAGGACATAGGAAACATTAATCTTGATACACTTGCAATCATTATACCGAAAGCGAATAAAAACAAAATAATGGAAGCTGTAAAGATAGCTGGACTTACTGCTACTGGCCCACATGAATACATGGGCAAAAGATATTTTATCAGTCCTCCCAAGTGTGGACAAAGGAGCTCACGTCAAAGGGCAGTGCAAGCAATGTATAGGATAATGCTTAAATGTGGTTGGGAAGTAGCGGTACATAGTGAAAATGAGCCACAGTTGGAGAGGTGAGGTACCAATGAATAAAGTAGTATTAATGGGCCGTTTAACCAAAGACCCTGATTTAAGGTATACAAGCGGAAACACTACAGCGGTTGCAAGCTTTACATTAGCAGTAAACAGGCGTTTTGCCAAAGAAGGTCAGCAACAAGCAGATTTTATCAATGTAGTTGCATGGGACAAGTCTGCTGAGTTTTGTGGCAAATACTTTACCAAAGGTATGCAGATAGTTGTGGTAGGTAGGATTCAGAGTAGAACATGGGATGATAACGAAGGGAAAAGACATTATATAACTGAGGTTGTGGCAGAAGAAACATATTTTGCAGAAGCCAAGAGAGACCAAAAAGGCGAACCATATGAAGATTATCCAGAGGGTTATGCTCCACTACCTGATGATGATAGAAAAGCATGGAGGTAATGAGATTATGAAAGCACAGCAATATAAAATGCCAAAACATGCCCATGAAGATGTAGAGCAAGGATATCTATTTCAATGGGCAGCACGGCAGGAATGTATTTTCCCGGAACTGTGGCTGCTGCACCATATTCCAAATGAAGGGAAACGAAGCCTTGCAGCAGGAGCAAAGCAAAAAAGACAAGGTTTGAAAGCAGGTGTACCAGACTTATGTCTTCCAGTTCCCAAAGGTCATTTTCACGGCTTATACATTGAACTTAAAGTTAACAAAAATAAAACAACTGATGATCAGGACAAATGGTTGAAGAGGTTAGGGGAACAGGGATATAGCACACATATTTGCTATGGTTGGGAAGAGGCAGCAAAAGTGATAGAAAACTACTTAAAGTTAAAAGGAGCGTAGAGTATGAAAGTAATATCAATAATGAGCTTTAAAGGTGGAGTGGCAAAAACCATAACAGCAATATGCTTAGCATATATCATTTCAGTAGTATTTAAGTTCAGGGTTTTAATAATTGACAATGATAAACAGGGAAATGCAACAAAAAGCTTTGAGTTACATAGTGAAGAACGAAAAAGCATATCTGATTTACTCACAGAAAGAAACATCAATATTCATGATGTCATATTACCAACGAAATATGAAAATCTTCATTTGATACCGGCAAATATGAAATTAGTTGAGGCTAATATGAAAATGTTGCTCAATATGACCGGTAACAGGGAAAAGAGACTAGCGACTGCATTAGCTGAAATTCAAGATGAATATGATTTCTGCATAATAGATAATGCTCCGGATTTAAACATGTCAACACAAAATGCACTTGTGGCTACAGATGAAGTTATCATACCAGTAAAAATGGATAAATACTCCTTTGACGGAATTAATGAATTGACAGAGCAAATTGAGTTTACAAAAGAAGATTCAAACCCAAAGCTCAGAATCGGAGGCTACCTCATAACTCAGTTCTATAATTCTGAGTACACCAGAAATAAAGAAGAGGAACTTAGAAGCAAGTATAAATACCCTGTCTATAAAACTCGAATCAGACGTACTCCCAAAGTAGATGAAAGCACAGATCATGATATGCCAATCTTAGAATATTCAAAAACATGTTCTGCATCTAAGGACTATTTAGCCTTTGCAAAAGAATTATTGAGTTAAAAATGTGACCAATTTGGTCACAAATGGAGGTAGAGTAATGTCCAGATTAAGTTTGAGTAATATTCTCACTCAGGTAAATCAGGAAAACATAGCTGAAAAAGCCGAAGAGGAATTGAAAAATACCATTTCAAACTTTAAGTACATAAGCATACATGATCTGGTTCCATCAGAGGGCAATTTTTATTCAATGGAGCAAATAGAGGAATTAAAAACAACAATTGAACTTGCGGGCCGTGTGCTGCAAAACCTTAATGTTTTTCCTCTCGGTAATGGTAAATATAAAGTGGTGGCAGGACACCGCCGATGCATGGCATCATGGCAATTAGTCGAAGAGGGTAAGAAAGAATTTGAAATGCTACCATGCTGTGTTGAAGAAACGGAAGAGGATGCAAAGGCACAGGCATTGAGAGAAGAACTTTTGCTAATTCTAACAAACAGTCAAAGAGAAAAAACAGATTATGACAAAGTTCAGGAAGTAGAGAGGCTTACAGGTGTACTAAAGGAATACAAGAAAAGAGAAAACATACCCGGTCGTATGCGTGAACTTATAGCTAAAATATTAGACACATCAACAACACAGGTTCAGAGGCGGGATAGTGTATCAAAGAACCTTTCAAACGAATTCAAGCAAGAACTAAAAGAACAAAACATAAACATGTCAACTGCGGTTGAACTGGCAAAATTACCACCAGAAGAACAGCAGACAGCGTATCAGGAATACACCGACAAAGGCAGCATATCCGCAAATGAACTCAAAAACAAAAAGCCCAAGCAGCAAACCCAAGAAACATTCAAACCCGACTCCGAATCATCTACAACAGTAATTACCAAAACAACAATAACAGAAGAGGTAACACAAAAAGAGCCGGAACAGTTAACACTAGACAGGCTACTTAATGTTTATGTTTGTAGTGCTTACGATGGAGAATATGAAGACTATAAAAAAGCAATTGAGTACTGCAAGTATGTAGTTGCACAAGGGCATATTCCTTTTTCAAACATAGTCATGTTGCATAGTGTACTGGATGGGAATCATTATGAAAAAATGCTACAAATGCTACAAGTAGGGTTTGAAATGATAAGGATTGTCGATGAAGTTTGGGTGTTTGAAGAGGATGGAGAAATCACACAAGATATGTTGCACCAGAAAGAACTTGCAAAACAGCAAGGGAAGGAAATCTTACAGTTAGGAGGCATCTGTGAGGATGGCTGAGAGGAAATTGAGTCTGGAAGAGGTTAAAACACTGATTTTAAAAAAGCAGAAACAGCGTAAACGAACAAAGGCAATAGAAGAACTAATAAAGGCAAATGAAGAGGGCAAAAGCGAGTACTTTTCAAAAGGGAACTACGGTACATGGTAGACAATAGCAGAATATTGCGAACAAAGAAGGTGAGATTTTGGAACTTAATAAAATATATAACTTGGATTGTCTGGAAGGCGTTAAGCCGATTAAAGACTGCAGTATTAATTTAATATTTTGCGACTTACCTTTTGGCGAAACTCAAAACAGTTGGGATAAAATAATTCCGTTTGGCCCTATGTGGGAACAAATAAACCGAGTAAAGAAAGTTAATGCTGCAGTATGTTTGTTTGCAAAAGGACGTTTTCTAGGGCAGTTGATGTGCAGTAATATTGATGCTTACAGGTATAAAGTAGCTTGCAAGAAAAGACAGCCAAAAGGCCATTTAAATGTCAGTAAGATGCCGCTCAAAGCTCATGAAGATGTTTTGATATTTTACGATAACCTTCCTGTTTACAATCCTCAAAAAACATTCGGACACTCTCCGGTACATAAATATACCAAACATCAAACAGATGGTAGTAACTACGGAGCCACTAAAACAGGAATAAGCGGCGGCGGTAGCACTGAGAGATATCCAATAGACGTTTTGGAATTTGCATGGGACACTCACCCATTGCACCCAACACAAAAGCCTGTTCCATTGTGTGAGTGGTTTATAAAAACTTTCAGTAACGAAGGAGATACGGTTCTTGATTTAACCACAGGTTACGGTTCTATACCATTGGCAGCTGCTATAAACAATCGGAATTATATAGCTTTTGACAATGGTGTGTGTGAGAAAAAAGGCGTGTATTATGGGAAACCTTGGGCAGAGTTGGCAACACAAAGAATATCAGGTGAATTGGATAGAAGGATTGTCAACCAAAAATAAAATATCGGAGTAATACTAGTTAATTAGCACGGCCGTGCCTCCAGACGTGGAGGAAAGATTGAATGTATTAAGCTTATTTGACGGCATGAGTTGTGGGCAGATAGCCCTTGAAAGAATTGGTATTCAAGTTGATAACTATTTTGCAAGTGAAATAAAACCTCATGCAATAAAAGTTACGCAACACAATTACCCAAAAACTATTCAATTAGGTGATGTTCGTAATGTTTCATCAAAGGATTTACCTAAAATTGATTTGTTGATTGGCGGTAGCCCTTGCCAAGATTTTAGCCAAGCCAATTCTGAAAAGCTTGGTTTAAGCGGGGAAAAGAGTGGTTTGTTTTTTGAATATCTAAGAATTCTCAAAGAGTGTAAACCAAAGTACTTTTTGCTTGAAAATGTAGCAATGGACGGGAAGGAGTATTACAAAATTAGCGAAATGCTAGGCACATTCCCTGTAAAAATTAATAGTGCTTTAGTATCTCCACAGTTACGGGAAAGAGTTTATTGGACAAATATAGGTCCAGAGTGGTTTGACCTGACAGAATTCAGGTATTGCGATATCCCGCAGCCAAAGGATAAAAAAATAAAGCTGAGCGAGATATTAGAAAATGGCTACACCGATAGGTTAAAAGCAAGATGTTTACTAGAATCAGATTCAAGGCTATCTGCAACACCTGTAAAAATGTATTATAGATACGCTATAAAAGGATTTACAACATTGATATTCAAGTCAAAAAAGCATTTTGAGGAATGCAGGAATTATTTTAATAAGAATTTTGATGGACTATCTGCTGATGAAATACAATGTGATTCAAATATTTTTGATGGAGTTCGCTACATGACGCAATCTGAACTTGAAGCTTGTCAAACAGTACCAAAGGGTTATACCTCAATACTTCAAAGGAATGATGCAGCTTGTTTGTTAGGGGATGGCTGGACCGTTGATGTAATAGCTCACATTTTTAAATACATAAGTTAGTTCGCAACATTAAGTCTGTTACGAACAAAATTTGAACATTGATAATTGAATAGTGCGGTAGTTACTTTTAAGCTGTTTAATCAATTTGTATATTATGTTACAATTATCATAACTAAATAGGTATTGGAGGATTTTATGGCTAACGAAAACCAAGTCCATATTCTACAACGAGGATTTAGAATATGGAATAAGTGGAGAGCTGAAAATATACATGAAGAAATAGATCTCCAAGGCGTAATACTTAATAAGGCTAAGTTGAGTAGAGTTTACCTGATAGGGGCGAACCTAAGCAATGCATCTCTTGTTGGTGCAGACCTTTCTGGAGCAGATTTGAGTGACGCAGACCTACATGAAATAGACCTTTCTCATGCTAATCTCCTTATCGCTGACCTAAGTGGAGCTGACCTTAGGGGTGCTATTCTTAAGGGGGCAAACCTTAGAGAAGTTAATTTTAGTGGTGCTGATCTAAGCGGAGCTGACCTAACAGGGGCTAATCTTACTGGTGTAAACCTAAGAGAAACGAACCTAAGTGGAGCCAATCTTAAAGGAGCAGATTTGTCTTATAGTAGTCTCATCCAATCAGTTTTGGAGAGTACAAATTTAAGTGATTGTAGAATTTATGGTTCTGCAGTCTGGGATGTAATGATAGGAAATGATGTAATAAGTGAGAATTTGATCATTACACAACAACATGAGCCAAAAATAACAGTTGATAATTTGGAAGTAGCTCAGTTTATTTATCTGATTTTAAACAATAACAAGTTAAGAAACGTTATAGATACCGTAACTTCAAAGGTAGTTTTGATTTTGGGAAGGTTTAAGAAAGAACGGAAAGAAGTTCTTGATGCGATAAGAGAAAAATTAAGGTCAAAAAACTATTTACCAGTTATGTTCGATTTTGATGAATCTCAAAATAGAGATGTAAAAGAAACAGTATTGCTTTTAGCTAATCTTGCTAAATTTATTGTGGCTGATCTATCTGATCCAAGTAGTATTCCTTTAGAGTTAGGAACAGTTATTCCTTCATTGCCATCAGTACCCGTGGTATCAATAATTGATAAGCGATATTTATATAAGAATAATAAAGTATTTAGTATGTTTAATGATTTAATGCATTATGATTGGGTAACACAAATTCAAGTTTATGAAAACTGTGATGAATTATTATCCAATATTGATATAAAAATAATTACTCCAGCTGAGAAAAAGCTTTCTGAAATTAAAAACAAGGAATACCAGAGAAAATCAAAAGGAATATTTTCGTATTAATAGATAGAATCAATTTGATTTTAATTAACACTACCGCACATTCAATTAACTGAATTGCGGTTTTTTCATGCCCGCATTCGGACGCAAAATGAATATAACACGAAAGAAGGAGATGCCTGTGGACAAACAAGAACTTAGCGAAATTGTTAAGCTGAGGAAAGAAGTAAAACGGTTGTGGGACAAGCTTGTTGAACTGCAGTATGGTGATGGAGACAACGAAACAATAGTATCTGACAAAGTTAGAGGCAGTATGGCACAATTCCCGTATTCAGCAAGGTCATTTAATTTAATAGGCCGTGAGCAAATGTCTGAAGAATGTATCAAAAAACGGGACGAAATAAGCAAAAAGATAAGCAACGACTATTACAAATTAAACTGCAAAATAAACGATGCAATTGATTACATAAACTCCATTAATGATAGTGAGCTAAGGACAATTTTAAATTATAGATATATAGATGGATTGACAGAAGAACAAACAGCGGAAGTTATGTACACTAGCAGGAGCACCGTCCAGAGAAAAATAAAAGACTGGGCAAAAACTAAAGACTAGGCAAAGTTTACATTGGTGCTGAATGAAGCTTTATAAAGTTATATGATAATAGTATCAAAAACTACATATTCAAGGGATTACAAAAGACAAAGTTAGGAGAGTTGAAATATACTCTCCTTTTTGCTGCTGATTGCAGGAATTACCTTTTCTATGGAGAATTTGGAAGTAGAAAGGGGGCGAGCTGATGATAAAATCACATAGTGAACTGCTTAAAGAGGCATATAATTTGTTGGTAAAGGAAATCGAAGACAAGATTAACGATTGCGAGAGAGAAATTAATAACATCAATATTGAAAGATTGAAATTATTGATTCATAACGAGACAAAACCAAATCCCGATCCAGAAAAAGATGAAGCAGAATATAGTGAAAAGCGTGATGAAGTCTACAAAAGAGAAGTCGAAATAAAAAAACAAATATTTAATCTAAAAAAGCAATTAGAAACATTAACTTTGAATAGTTATTCTTACATAGGTATCTGAATAATGACTTCTTAAAAAACAAAATAAAGGTTGCCCGATAAGAGTAAAAGGTCTGTGTCACTCCGAATGATGCAGGCCTTTCTTTATGCAATCTGATAGGAAGATTGTTGTTTTTTATTTTATTTAAAATGAGGGTACATTCCGGGAGGGAAAATGGTTTTGTATGTTTCCTTATTGTGCAAAGAGAGTAATCTTGAGAAATAAGAAGGTGATTGAGCATGAATTATGTAGAGCCAATTAGGGACCCACACATCATTAAATTAATAGCAAATGATTTAAAAGGCAGGAATACACGGGATTATCTAATTTTTATGTGTGGCATATACATGGGAAGACGTATCACCGATATTTTAAAACTTCAGGTAAAAGATATACGAAGTAAAGAATTTATTAATATTCGTGAGAATAAAACCGGTAAGCAGATAATTTTACCAATCAGTAAACAAATAAAAGAACCATTGAACGAATATATAAAAGACTTGCAGCCCGATGATTATATATTCAGGTCAACACAAAAAAAATATAAGCCGATTGATAGAACTACTTACTATAAAATAATCAGAGAAGTGGCAATAAAATATGGAGTCGAAAATATAGGATGCCATTCAATGCGAAAGACATTCGGATATTTTTATTATAAAAGTAGCAATGGTGATGTCGTTACATTGATGGAGATATTTGGTCATTCACATCCGTCTGTTACATTAAGATATATAGGAATTAACCAGGACAATATTAATGAATCTCTTAAAAACTTTAAGATTTTTTAGCTATTATTCAACATAACAGAAAAATGTGGAATTGTCAAAATTGAGATATCTTCAAATACCTAGAATCAAGCATGTTTGAGAATCGTTTTTTTGGTTACACAAAATTTTAAGATATGTTGAATTGTCAAATGTAGAGGTGTTTATGTCAAAAGTTGAGGGGTGAAATCAACGGTTTTGAACAAAAGGTAACATTTGAAATCTTGAAACCCTATTAAAATTGGGATTTGTTTACAAAGTTAATGTTAATAATTGAAGGACTTTTTACCTTTTTGTTGAAAATTATTAAGAGGTGATTAATTTGAGCATTAAAAAACATTACGATTCAGTAAAAATAAGATCACAACAAAGCTTGAAATTTTTAAAAAAACTATTAATACATACTTTTAAAGATTTGTTAATATTAAATCTAATTCTTTTTGGATTAATAGTTTTATGTATTGTTATATTAAACGAATCGGATTCAGGAAACTATATAGCTGAAATTCTTGGTATGATAATTACAATTAACATCATTGATTTTTTAAATGATCAAAGAATACAAAAACAAGAAAAAAGCAAATACGATTTTAAAGCAATTACTCTTTTTGTATTTAGCCACAGTATTAACAAGTTTATTACGGGATTTTTAGGTGTTGAAAACATTAACAATTTAAATAATAATCAGATTTCTATAATTTTAAATAGTAACAATTTCTGGGAGTCTGAAGTATCAATAGAATGGAAATTAGGCTGCCTTAAAAACAATAGAAGAGATATCTGGAAATTTATTGTTAAATATTTAGGTAATGAATTAAATAAATTTTATGTTAGGTTTAGTAACTATATTGACGGCGATCTACTTCCAATTCTTCTTAACATAGAATTAGCAACTGAAGATGACGTTCTGGAATATATTTATAAAGGGAGTAAAGAGTTACATGTTTTTAATTCGATAATAATTCTTATTGAGAGTAACAAACAACTGAGTAAGTATGTTGATACAGTCATGCAATGAGACTATTCATAGGTAAATGGGTCCTTCCCCAAGAGTGGGGGATGTGCGGGTCTAGCGAATCCCGAGAATTCGCTCAGTATAAAAAATTTTTAGGGGGTAACAAGTATCAGGAACCATGGATAAATTGAATGATTCATACAAGGAAATTGATGGTCAAGTTTGTGTTTGTACCCAAGAACTTTGCGAAAAATTAGGAATAGCCAGAAAAACTTTAACTGAGTGGGAAGGAAAAGGATGTCCCAAATCTGCACGTGGATGGTGGCCTATATGGGAACTACTCAAATGGAGAGGATTAATAGGAAATGGGGTCAAGGATGAAGAGGATGTTGCAGGAATGTCAATTGCGACAAAAAAACTTAAATATGAAATGGACCTCAAAAGAGAGCAGGCAGAAAAAGCAGAGTTTGCCAATGCAGTTATTAGGGGCGAATATATAAGCAAGGAAAGTGTAACCGCTGAATTACAGCGGTTTTTTGTTATCCTTAAAAGATCAATGTTTGGCTATAGCAGAAAAATAGCCAATGAATTATCCGGTATTGTTGATTCGATAACTGCAAGAAAAATTGAAAAAATGATTACGGAGTTGACAGTAGATGCACTTGAACAACTATCAATTGATGGAGTATACACGGCGACAAAGAAAAAGAAAGAAAAAATATGAGTGGTCTGATTGGCTGGAAAAAGCGTTAAAAATACTGAAGCCTCCAGAAAGATTAACTGTATCACAGTGGGCTGATAGATATAGGGTTTTAGATTCAAAGACTTCAGCTGAACCGGGTAAATGGGAAACTTCAAATACTCAGTATTTACAAGGAGTTATGGATGCAGTCAACAACCCAGACATCGAAGAAATAATATTTGTTAAGCCCACACAGGTTGGAGGAACTGAAGCACTTAATAACATAATTGGGTATATTATAGCTCAGGACCCAAGCCCAACATTAATTGTTTATCCAACACTTGATCTTGCAGAGTATACAAGTAAAAACAGATTACAGCCTATGATTGCACTTTCTCCTGAAATTAAAAACAGATACCAAGAGCAAAATAGCAAAATGTTAGAATTACAGTTCGAAGGTATGTATGTTGTATTGTCAGGCGCTAATAGTCCTGCTTCTCTTGCATCAAGACCGATAAGGTATTTGCTAATGGATGAAGTAGACAAGTTCCCTCCTAGTGCTGGAAAAGAGGCAGACCCTCGAAGTCTTGCAAAAGAACGTACTAAAACATTTGCACATAACAAGAAAATATTTCAGACGTCCACACCTACAAAAAAGACGGGACCGATATGGCAGGAATGGGAAGAGGCAGACAGTCAGCTAAAATACTATGTACCTTGTCCATTCTGTGGACATTACCAAACTTTCAGATTTAAGCAGATAAAATGGGAAAAGTCATCATCCCCAGAAGATGCTGCTGCTTCCGCATACTATGAGTGTGAGAAATGTAAGGAAATGATTACGGATGCACATAAACTTTCAATGGTAAGAGCCGGGGAATGGAGAACTGAAAAAAGTAATGGTACTAAGAAAACAGCATTTCACTTAAATGCAATTTATTCAAAATGGGTAAGATTTGGAGATGTCGTATATAATTTTCTGAAATCTAAGGACATTCCTGAAAAACTTATGAACTTTGTTAACTCATGGTTGGCTGAGCCGTGGGAAAATACAGAAGTAAAAATGAATTCTGATATAGTTTTAAAAAGACAGTCTGGAGTTCCTGAAAATGAAGTTCCACTAGGGACCATATTACTTACCGGTGGAGTTGATGTTCAAAAGGACTATTTCTATTTTACTATCCGTGCATGGGGTGAGAGACTTACAAGTTGGAATATTGCACATGGTAGGGCAGATACATGGGATGATATTGAAACAATCATGAATTCAGTTTTTTATGATTCGAACGAAAATACATACCAAGTAAACTTATGTGCTGTTGATTCCGGTGCAAGAACTGATGAAGTATATGAATTCTGTGCAATTAATCAGGAGTGGGCGGTGCCTGTAAAAGGTTCATCAACACCATTGATTTCAAGATATAAAATAAGCACGATTGATAAAACAGACAGCAAGGCATATGGACTTAGACTCTTTATAGTTGATGGTGGACAGTATAAAGATATGATTGCTGGAAGATTGAAAAGGGAAAATGGATATGGAAGCTGGATGGTCTATGAAGGATGCGACCTTGAATATGCTGAACAGATTTGTTCAGAGGAAAAGACTATTGAGAAAAAAGGCGGCAGAGATGTGGAAGTCTGGAGACCAAAAGGCTCACATGCTGCTAATCATTACCTTGACTGTGAAGTTTATGCGGCATGTGCCGCTGACTTACTGCATATAAGATACCTTCAGGGACAGGAGCAAGAAGAAAATACACAACAAACAAAATCAAACCCATCGGAAGATACCGGTGGGTTTATTAAATCTAATAGCAATTGGATTAATCAGAAAGGTGGATGGTTGAAGTGACAAACAGTGAACAGTTAGACCAGATAAACAAAGCGATTTCGGCAATTGAAAACGGTGCACAGGAATACAATATTGGCTCAAAACATATTAAGAGGGCGGATCTAAACGTACTATATCAGGAAAGGCGAAGGATTCAACAACAGATAGATAATGAAAACGGATATGGTACTTTTGTTGCAGCATTTGACCGCAGATAAGCAGACTAATTTTGAAGGGAGGTGAAATTTTGAATTTTGTAGATAAAGCAATAGCTGTGGTAAGTCCTTCGTGGGCATATAAAAGGGGAGAATGGCGGGCGGCTCTCAATAAAAGATTTTATGATTCTGGAAGTTCTGACAGACTGAATCAGGGGTGGACAGCAGTAAATGCCATGGCTGAACAAACAGACCAGGCAAGCAGAGATATAATTCGTGCAAGAGCGAGGGATTTAGAACGGAATTCTGATATATCAGAAAGCATAACTGGTTCCTTTGAACGTAATGTTATAGGAACTGGTATGAAGGTACAGGCCAAGATACTAAACTCTGACGGTAGTGACAATGAAGAACTAAATACTCAAATAGAAGAACTATGGAAAGAATGGTGCAAGGCAAGAAATTGTGACGTAACAGGGACACAAACATTCCCCGAAATGCAGCAGATGTCAATCAGAAGACTTATTGTAGACGGTGGTGTGGTTTTTATTAAGGCATATACCTCTGATGGAATTGTACCTTTTAGTTTGCAGGCTAGAGAAATTGATGAACTTGATACATCAATGATGTCTTTGCCGGGGTCTAATGTAGGTAATAGAATTGTAAGCGGTATAGAAATGAACAGTTATAATAAGCCGGTTGCATATTGGTTTAAAAAATATACACCTGAAGGTTACTGGAATGGACAAACTGAAAGAATAGATGCTAAAAATGTTATATTTGCATGGCGAAAAACAAGACCTTCTCAGATTAGGGAAATATCCTCTATGTCAAAAACGATACCACGGGTAAGGGATATAAATGAGTTTGTGGAGGCAGTATCCGTAAAAGAACGTATTTTGGCTTGTCTATCAGTATTTATAACAAAACAGACACCAAGCGGTGGGGTCGGGAGGGGTGTACTTAGAAATGGAGATACTGATGCAAAAAGCGGCTACAGAACAAAATCTATATCACCGGGAATGATTCAGGAATTACAACCCGGTGAGTCTGTATCAGCAGTAAATCCATCTGGACAATCCAGTAATGCAAAAGATTTCATTTCAACACAGCAGAGGCTTGCCGGTTCTGGACAGGGATTGTCTTATGAAGCAGTCTCTAGAGATATGTCTCAGGTAAATTATAGTAGTGCAAGACAGGGTATGCTTGAAGACCAGCGTTCTTATTCGATGTGGCAACAGTTTATTATTGATCATATATGCGATGAGGTTTATACAGAATTTTTAATCTCAGCCGTATTATGCGGACAGTTAAACATACTTGATTTCTGGAAAAATAAAAAGAAGTATTTACGTCATGAATGGGTAACACCGGGATGGAGTTGGATTGATCCATTAAAAGAAGTAAAAGCAAATCAGACTGCTATTGATACAGGGCAAGATACGCTTGCAAGAGTATGTGCGGAGAGGGGGCAGGATTGGAGAGATGTATTAAAACAAAGGGCTGCTGAAGAAGAATATGCTAAAAAAATTGGATTGAATTTGGGAGGTGGTAAAATTGCCAATGGGAAACAAACCGACACCGGGACAGCAAATGAAGAGAACAGTTGACATAGCCGTAAGAGAAATAAAAGATGATGAACGCAGAGTCAGCATATCTTTTTCGAGTGAGCAGCCAGTAAATAGGTGGTTCGGACAAGAAATACTGTGCCATGATTTCGGAAGTATTGACATGACAAGAATCAATTCTATTGGAGTTGCACTGTGGAACCATAACAGAGATGTAGTTATTGGAAGGATTGAAAACGCAGTATGTAATGAAAATGAGAAAAGAACTTATGCAGATATAATTTTTGATGCTGATGAGGAATCTGAAAAAATATATCAGAAGGTAAAAAGCGGAACACTTAAAGGGGTTTCGGTTGGATATTCAGTCGACGTATGGGAAGAGGTTGCACCAAACAAGGTATCAAGTAATGGAAGATTTTTAGGGCCATGTGAGGTAGCTACAAAGTGGGCACCCTATGAAATATCAATTGTTTCTGTGCCTGCTGATGATACAGTTGGAGTTGGTCGAGAACTTTATGAAGGTAATGAACCAAATAATTCATATATGGAGGATGAAGAAATGAAAAGAAAAAGAAATTCACCTATGTTTTCACCGGATGCAGGAGGGGGAGCAGGAACAGGCTTAGAAACACCACCAGTAAGCGGACAAAGAGAACAGACACCAACGGGAGAAGAACTACAACAAAGAGCAGTACAGGCTGAAAGACAAAGGGTAACAGACATAACCGCACTTTGTAGGGAATTTGAAGTATCCCCGGATAAATATATCCAAGATGGGATGTCAATGGACCAGGTAAGAACTCAGGTGTTAGAAACATTAAGGATGCAAAGAAAGCCCAGTAGTACACCTTTAGGAATGGATATCAAAATCACAAAGGAAGAGGCTGACAAGATAAGGGCAGCGGCTTCAGACGGATTAATTCTCAGGGCAGGTAAAATCATTAAAAAGCCTGTTGACGGCTCAAGAGAATTTAAGGGAATGTCATTAAGAGACATTGCGATAGACTGCTTGTATAGATCAGGCAGGATAAGTGCACACAGGCTTGACGACGATCAGTTGTTCAGAGAAGCGTTGACCCCTGACGGACAATTTGCTTCTATTCTCTCTAATACTGTTAATAAAAGTATGGCAACAGCATACAAAGCCCAGAACACTACATATCAGGCATGGACGAGAAAAGGCAGTAATCCTGATTTCAAAGCAGCAACCGTTTATCAGATATCAGAAGCAGGTGATCTTGTTAAAATGACTCAGTCCGGAGAGTTTAAAATGGACGAAATGCAGGATAGCGGGGTTTCCAAGGCTATTGCTACATTCGGCAGAAAGTTCGGGGTTACAAGACAAGCATTTATAAACGATGATATAGGTGTTCTTACAAGGATTCCTGAGGCATATGTAAGAGCGGCCGGAAGAGGTATTAATGCCTTAGTATATAAAATGATTGGAAATAACCCTACGATTTATGACGGAACCGAACTTTTCCATTCGACGCATAAGAACTTAGGAACAGCAGGGAAGATTGGGACAGCAACCGCAGGTGAAGCAAGAATGCTTATGAGAAAACAGAAAAATCTAAGAGGTAAAGAGACTCTTAATATTGCCCCATCATTTTTAATAACTCCCGCTGAAAAAGAAACAGAAGCGGCACAATTTTTAAATTCAATTGCAGACCCTTCTAGCAGTAATTCTGGGGTAGCAAATGTATTTAGAAACTCTTTGAATCTAGTTGTTGATGCAGAACTTGATGAATACAGTACAACATCATTTTATTTTGCTGCGGACCCTAATGATGTTGATACTATTGAGGTAACTTATCTAAACGGTGATGATATGCCTAAACTTGAAAGTAGAGTAGGGTTTGATTTCCTTGGCATGGAATGGCGAATATACATAGATTACGGTGTGAATATACTTGACTACAGAGGACTTTCAAAAAACCCGGGACAATAATTTTATGAATTGGAGGATTAAGTAAATGGCTAAAGGGACATATGTACAAAAGGGAGAGAGAATTGATTACACCAACAGCACAGAGAGTGCTATTGGATATAAGGACATTCTTCCGTTGGTTACAAGAATTGCAATTGCCCTGGAAGATATAGCAGTTGGAGCAACCGGGACATTGGGGGTAACAGGTATAGTGGAATTGGCAGCAGAAAATACAGTTGCCTTTGATGTTGGTGATCAGCTTTACTGGGATACAACAAATGGAAGGTTGACAAAAACATCATCAGGAAATATACCGGCAGGTTGGAGTACCGAACCTAAAACCACTGCAGGAGCAGTTGCCAGAGTTAAAATTGGATAGAAAAGAGGTTAGCAGAATGATTAAACTTACAAAACCTGCAGCATATAAAGGTGATATCTTGGAGGCTGGAACAATAACCAATATGGGAGATATGGAAAAGGTTATGATAAAAAACGAAACGGCCGAAGAGTATTTCCCCGAAGTAAAAGAAGAAAATCCAGAAACAAAAGATGAAAATCCCGACATCAATTTGTCGGATATGACAAAAGCGCAACTGATAGAATATGCAAAAGAAAAAGGTATTCAAGACATAACAGAAAAAATGGGGAAAGATGAAATCATTGAAAGGATTCAAACCCATGAGTAGTTTCAAAGATGTATTTACAAGTGATATGAATATTCTTTTTAATCCTGATGAATTCGGAGAAATAATGCAAATTAACGGTGTATCAGTAATAATAGTAAAAGATAATGATAAACTTGAATATCGTATAAGCAAGGATACCTCCGGATTATTAACAGGAGATATCCTTTTTTATATCACTTATACAGAGTTTGAAAAAATCCCTAAGATAAAGCATCCTCCAAGAACGGGGGATGCTTTATTATTCAATAGCAAACCGACGACCATAATAGATTGCAAGGATGATACTGGAGCATATCAGATTATCCTGCAGTATACAGGGGTGATGAGGTAATGGAATTAAGTATTGACACTTCACAACTAAAATCATTGAGTAAGGCCATGAAGGAATTCCCTGACGTAGCAAAAAAAGCTTTGCCAGCGGCAATAAACCGTACTGTTTCCACAGTAAACACAAAGATGCAGAAGGAAATAACTACAAGATATAAATTGAAAAAGAGTGACCTATCTGGTGGAAACAGGTATAAAGGTGAGAAAAGCAATAACCTTATCAAATTAAAAAAAGCATCTGTTCAGGATCCATCAGGTAATATAAATGTACGTGGCGGAACTCTTACACTTTCACGTTTCCTTCAGTTACCTAAAAGCCCTGTGCCGGTTAAAGGTAAAACAAAAAAGTCTATACAAAAGATAAAGCCTCCAAAGGTTCAAGTAAAGAGGGGAGGCACAAAGCCGGTAAAAGGTACGTTTGTTTTAAAAGCAAATGGGACCACGGGTATTTTTACAAGAGATGAAAACGGGAAACTTCGAATGCTCCGTACCTTGTCAGCAGCCCAAATGGCAAGCAACAAGGAAGTATTGAAAGTGGTTGAAGAAACAGCAGGGGAAACGCTTCAACAACGTTTTGAACATGAAATGGAATACAGAATCAACAAACTGGCAGGTGGTGTAAATGGTAGCTCTTGATTTTCTAAAAGGGTTAAAAGCCTTTCTTAAAACAGAGGTTGCATCAAAGATACAACTTCAAAAAGAAGAATCTGAACCGTTGGAATACGTTAATCCTTATGTTGAGATATGTTATCTTCCACATAAAAATTTTATGCCTTTAGATTTTCAAGTCCCCCTTTTGCTTGTAACTATTGATGAAGGTTCAGACGGTGCAAACGAACATGAACTCAATGTTCGTCTGATTCTTGCGACATATGGCGGTGGTGTATACGAAGATACAAAAATTCCTGATGCAAAAGGCTATATTGATTTAATCAATTTCATCGAATTTACTCGGCAGGCTCTTATAAACCACTCTGTTATAAATGGTCTTGGAGCAATTCAAAGACCAATCAATTACGGTATGTATGATACGGAGCTTATATACCCATACTGGTACGGATATATTACATTTACAGCAAGTATTCCGGCAACAGAATACTTGCTAAATTTTTAGAGAGGAAGTGAAGCAAATGTATAAACACGGCGTGTATAGTGAGCAGATTCCTTTTGCGGGAAACATTGCTACTAAGGCACTTGGTACAATTCCGGTCTACATAGGTACGGCTCCAATACAGCAAGTAAATGCTGATGGTTCATCAAGTTTCGACTATTCAGCATTAATTAATACTCCAATAATAGTTGAAAGTCTTGCGGATGCTAAGGCTAAAATAGGTTACTCAAACAACTGGGATAAGTATACTCTTGGAGAGGTCATAAAGGCCCACTTTGATAATGGGGTAGCAGCCATAGGCCCTATTATTGTAATTAATATGGCAAACCCGGAATTATTGGAAAGTACCGAAACAACAACAGCTGTCACCTTATCAGGTTCTGCCGGTAGCAAAGTGGGCTATATCATGGAGCCTCAGGTCGCTATTGAAAGTGTTACAGTTACCGCTGAGACTACAATAACAGAAAATGATTATATCCTTGCCTATGAGGACGATGCCATTAAGATAACAATTACTAAATCCGACTTTACTGATACAACAGTAATGGCAGTATATAAAAGAATTGATGTATCCGACACTGCATTTACCTCTAATATGTTTGAAACTGCACTGGCAGCATTGGACATTGTAGAAATCACTTGCGGAGTAATACCAAATATATTGGCGGCTCCTGGTTACTCCGAAAAACCACTTTACCACGAGAAGATGATATCAAAGGCTTTGGCAAGAATATCACAAAAATGGTATATATCATGCATCTCTGATATTCCATCGGATACAAATGATACGGTAATAAAAGCTATTACATGGAAAGAAAGTAACGGATATAACAGCAAACTGGACAAGGCTTGTTGGCCTATGGTGAAATTCGGAGAGAAGCAGTACCATCTGTCAACGCTTGCTGTAGTCACAATACAGCAACAAGATACGGATGCCGGAAGTATACCTTACATAAGTCCATCAAACAAAGGTATTAATGCATCTTCAGTAATCCTAAAAAATGGTAAAGCTATAGCCTTTGACGAGGTAACGGCTAACAGTCTTAACAAAATAGGTATCACCACAACGAATCTTGTTCGTGGCAGCATAAGGCTCTGGGGTCCGCATATGGCAAACTATGATTATGATCATTTGGATAATATTAAGCCTGAAGACAGGACAGATTCCAGTATACGTATGATGCAGTATTTGCTTAATACGCTGCAATATAATTATTTGGACAGTGTAGATAAGCCTTTCAGTAAGCGGGACATTGACAGTATAAAAGCAAGCGTTCAACAGTGGCTTAATGGACTTGTAAATGAGGGTAAACTACTGTATGCAACTATACAATTTTCTGAAACCAATAGTACCGGTGATATGGTTAATGGAGACTTTGTTTTTGATGTTGCTACAACTACGACACCAAATGCCAAGTCATTGACATTCAGGGTGCAGTATAGTCTGGCTGGACTTGATACCCTTACCGGAGGTGATGAGCAGTGATAATTGGTAACAAAACAATACAGTATGCAATATATGACAGAACAAACGGCAGGCCGGAATTTGTTATGGATACGTCAAGTTATAAAAGACCCCCGTTGGAAATGCTAACAGACACCCAGAAAGGTGCGGGAATTATGGGTGAATTAGATCTTCCAACTTTAGGACAGCTGGGGTCAATGGAATCAGAACTTGTATATAAAAAGACAAATAAAAAATCCGTGGAAATGTTTGCTCCGAAAATGCACGAAATTGAGGTCCGTTGGGTAAGTGATGCACTGGATAGTTCAAATGGTTCTGTAAAAACAGAAGCCCACAAGGAAATTATTAAGTACATCCCGAAAAAATTTGAGTTGGGGGATATTGAAGCAAATACGGCAAACGAAGCAACACTTACCATCGAAATTTATTACTATCAATATATTGTCAATGGTGAGGCTTTGATTGAAATTGACAAACTGAATAATGTATTAAAATTTCTTGGTGTAGATTATACCAGTAGTATAAGACAGGCTCTGTAAAAAGGGCCTGTTATTTAATTATATTAGTTTTTATGGAGGTATTAAAAATGGAAACTTTTAAATTATCTAAACCGGTGACAATTAATGGAGTCGAAAAGAGTGAAATTGATTACGACCTTGAATCTTTGACAGGTGCAGATGTGCAACAGGCATTAAAAGAATTGGCAAACAAAGCATATATGCCGGGTTCAACCGAAGTTGATCCTTTATATCATGCAGCTATATTTGCACAAGCGGCAGGATTATCCCTTGATGATGTTTCGCTATTAAAAGCGAAAGATTTTAATAAGGTAACTCAAATTGTACGTAATTTTTTTCTCATACCTTCGGAGGAACAATAAGCCCTGGATTAATAAGGCAAATAAAAGTAATAATTACCGCCAATACATCAACCAGTTATACAGATTGCGATAAACTCACGCTTACTGAGCTAATCGCTTTTTTTGATGATTTGAATTTTTATTTTAAAAAAAGAAATGAAGCAATGAAAAAGGGGGTAGGCTGATATGTCAAGTAAACAATTTCAAACAAACATTGTGATAGGGGGCAAAGCCTCCCCATCACTCAACAAGGCATTTCAGGCTGCTCAGAGCAATGCGGATAAAACCTCGAAGGCCATGCGTGGGGTTGGCAGTGTCATTGCAAAAGTCGGGGCAGCAGTGGGAACTTATATGGCTGTAGGTAAGGTTATAGATTTTGGGTCTGAAAGTGTCGCAGCATACAATGATAGTGCTGAAGCAGCAACAAAGCTTACAACTGTAATGAAACAAAGAATGCATGCAAGTGCACAGCAGATTTCACAGATAAGCAGTCTAACGGCTGCACAGCAAAAGCTTGGTGTGGTAGAAGATGATACTCAGACAGCGGGAACCCAACAGCTGGCAACTTTTCTAAATTCCTCATCATCACTGAAAACATTAATTCCTGCTATGAATAATTTGGCTGTGCAGCAGAATGGTGTTAATGTAACATCAGAAAATATGGTTAATATCGGAAATTTAATGGGCAAGGTAATGCAGGGACAAACCGGAGCACTCTCAAGAGTTGGTATAACGTTCAGCAAAGCCCAAGGCGAAGTATTGAAATATGGTACCGAGAGTCAAAAAGCTGCTGTACTGGCACAGGTAATAACGGACAATGTAGGGGAAATGAACAAAGCTATTGCAGCTACTCCTAAAGGAGTTATGCAACAATTAAAAAATACATGGGGTGACATACAGGAAACGGTTGGGCAATCTCTTATGCAGGTAGCCGTAAAACTGGCACCAACAATACAAAAGATTATACCGATAATATCCAAACTGGCTGATTTTGTGGCTCCACTAATAGCACAAATAGGTGATAAACTTGTACCAATTGTTGACAACCTTTTCAACAAATACCTGGTTCCGAATCTTCCGATGATAATGAAAGCTATCAGTGGGATATTGGGTATTGCAGGACAGCTGTACACCTCAGTAATTGCACCTATTCTTCCTGTAATAATGGATGTCTTCGCTGCACTAATGCCGCTTATAAGTTCACTGGTACCCATACTTATGCCTTTGGTAAACCTTTTAATGCAACTACTAATGCCTATACTTAATTCTATAGCTCCGTTGATACAAAATTTAACACCAGTTATTCAGTTTTTAGCCAATATAATTGTTTCAAATCTTATGAACAACCTAAGTTTGTTGATGCCATTAGTACAAAGCATTATGGGTGTATTTAACAACCTAATAGCTTTTATAAAAAACGTGTTCACTGGTAACTGGTCAGCTGCATGGGAGAATGTTAAAAACATTTTTGGAAACCTTTTTAGTGGTCTTGTATCGTTAGTCAAATTACCTTTTAATGTGATAATTAAAGCTGTAAATTCAGTTATATCAAGTGTCAACAAAGTTAAAATACCGAGTTGGATACCATTTGTAGGAGGAAAGTCAATAAGTATTCCTCAAATTCCGATGTTTGCATCTGGGGCCACAGTATCAAAAGCAACGCTTGGTATATTTGGCGAGGCTGGCCCAGAAACAATAGTGCCACATAATAACAAACCAAGAAGCAGGGCTTTGCTTTCAGAAGCGGCAGCCGGAGTCGGAATACCTCTGGGGGGTAATACATACATACAGTTTTCTCCGGTAATACAGGGAGGAGGTACTGATATCAGACAGCAGGTATCTCAAGCAGGGGATGAATTTGAGAGGCGTATGGAGAAGTACTTTTCAAACAAAGGGAGATTAAGTTATGCATGATGTTTATAAAACAAAGTATACAACGATTCAGGGAGAAACCTGGGATACGATTTCTGAAGATTTCTACGATACACCTTTCAAGGTTGCCGAACTGATAGCTGCTAACCCACAGTATACAGATACACTCATTTTTGAAGATGGTATAGAGCTGACTATTCCTATTCTGGAAAGCGAAAGCCCGGATACATTGCCACCATGGAAAAGAGGTACCGTATGACACACCTAATATATAACGGTAAAGATATCACTGATCTGGTTGATATTCGGGAGTGTATTCTCCATGATTGTGCCGGTGGTGGGGCTGATGATGCAATAATTTCTTTTCCTGACCCTGATAAAAAATGGAGCAAGTGGAACCCCATCGGAGGCGATACGGTTATTGTTAATTCAGGTAATTATACAACAGGGCTCATGTATGTTGATGGGATAGAGCAGCAATCCGGAATATTTACAATCAGTAGCATATCCACACCGTTGTCGGCTAAATGTCCCAAAACACGCATATGGCGAAATATTAAACTATCAGAGATTATTACCGACATTGCCACAAATAACAGCTTAAAAATGGAAACGTACGATATAGAGGATTTTACATACAAAGTGATATCCCAAATCAACCGCTCAGACATTGATTTTCTGAACGCTGTTTGCATCCGGGAGGGATACTCCTGTAAGGTCACCGATAATAAAATTGTAGTATTTAATGAAAGGTGCTTTGAAAGTGCAAATACAACGATTACATTGACTCCTGAAGACATGAATCCGGGATATGAATTTAGTATCTCGGATTCTTCATTCCGGAGTTTTACGGTTCTTTACAGTTTACCTTTCGGGGATACATTATCATACACGGCAACAGACACTGACATTCAGGGTGCAGTCGGACGTAAGATTGAATTGCTTTCGAATATAGCTGAAGCAAAAAGGTGGAGCGAAGGATATTTACGATATACAAACAAGTACCGCATTAATGCGTATGTCCCGCTTGAACAAAAGACAGATATCGCAGCAGGGAGCACGGTGAATATTTCGGGCTTTGGCAGTTTTGACGGTAAGTACTATGTATATAGGGTAACTCAGGATATAGTTAACAATAAAACTTATCTGTATTTACGGCATACAATAACAAAGTATTGAGGTGGTTAAATGGCTATTGCAACTTTTGGCTCAAAGCAGTTTGTAGTATCCCATAATAAGATTTATACCATAGACGGTATTACATTTTCCCAGGCATTAAATGTTGAATCACAGGATGTGGAGGGAAAGAAACCAGCCACATATATAAAAGGGGTTGGATTGATACCACTTAGCTTCAGCCTTGACCTTAATGCCAGATTTATTGACGTAAAAGCTGAAATTGATTGGTGGAATAATAAAATGCTATCTAAGGTTCCGGAGGTATTTACTATTGGAGGAAAGATAATTAGTAGAAACAAATTTCTACTTAAATCAGTGGCCGCCTCAGAAATCACGATAGGCAAAAACGGGAAGTTTATTAAAGCAAAACTTGACCTGCAATTTGAGGAATATGCGTCATCTGGCAAGAAAGCAAACTCATCCAGTAAAAAGACTAAGAAAAAGAAGAGTTCAAAAAAAAGTAAAAAAGAAACATCACATAAATTTAGTGCTGAAGCCATTAAGGCAATTCAGGAGGCAACAAAGAAATGATAATCAACGTAAACAGTAATTCTGAAATTAATTGGCAAGCTGTAGGTTATGAAAAGATAGCTGATAATGTTGCAAATATCCTTAAAACAAGACTCTCTGAAGTGCCATACATGAGGGACATGGGAATCAATCCTGATTACATGGATATGCCCATATCCGAGGTAAAGGGATTAATAATAAGTGATGCATTAGAAGCGATTTCATCCTATGAGCCAAGAGCCGAAGTAATAGAAATAGATGTTGTAGATACAACAGCCGAAGGAGATTTAGTAATCAAGGTGGTGATCGAAGTTTGAGTGATATAAATTTTGTTAGCGTAGATGCCCAACAGATAACTTCAGAGCTTATAAATGATTTTGAGTCCTACACAGGAGAAGTACTATATGCCGGGGATGCACGTAGAATCTTTTTGCAAGGCTTTGCTTATGTATTTGTAAATCTACTTAACAGCATAAATGTAACCGGTAGAAGTAACTTATTGAGGTATTCCTTTAATGAAGCATTAGATTCCCTTGGAGAGCTTTACGGAACACCGAGACTCCCAGCACAGAAGGCAACAACTGTTATACGGTTTAATCTGTCTGAAGCTCAGTCTGGTAATATAACAATACAGGCTGGAACAAGGATAACACCCGACGGGAATATGTTTTTTGCAACAGATTCAGCATTGTTAATAGCATCAGGAACAACATCTGGAGAAGTTAATGCCACTGCTTTAGTTGAAGGGGTTCAATATAACGGCTTTACACCGGGACAGATCAATAAACTGGTTGATGGTAATGCATATGTAGCTTCAGTTATGAATATCTCAACAAGCACAGGTGGAGCTGATGTTGAATCTGATGATGCATACAGAGAAAGATTGAGGGCTTCACCCTATAGTTTTTCCACAGCAGGTCCTTTGCAAGCATATGAATACTGGGCCAGAAATGCAAGTCCAGACGTTGGGGATGTGTCGGTGGCTTCACCAAGTGCAGGACTTATAACAATATATGTACTCAAAAAAGGAGGTGTGATACCAGAACAGGGAGATAGTGCACTGGAGTCTGTAAACTCAGCCTGCAATGACAAATCACGCCGCCCTCTTACAGATAATGTGACGATTCTACCTGCGACTGCTCAGAATACTGCTATAACCGTGGAGTACTACATCAGCCCTAATAATTCGGCTAACTCTGCAATAATACAGGCGGTTGTTATAAATGCGGTAAATGAATACAAAGTATGGCAAACAGCTAAGATAGGCAGGACAATTAACCCTGATGAACTGCGGAAGCTAATGCTTAATGCCGGTGCATCAAGAGTTGATATTACATCTCCAGAGAGGACTACAGTTTCTATTAGTGAAGTGGCACAGATAACTTCAACAACAGTTACATACAAAGGGCTAGGTGAATAATATGCTTGTAAAAGGGAAAATATCTTCAATTAATGCCTCTGCAAACACAGCAGAGGTCATTTTATTGGAGTATGACAATGCCGTAACCGTGCCGGTACCGTTTTATAAACAAGGGGAAGCTTTAAACTGCAGTGTAGGGCAGTTTGTTGTGCTTGCGGTTTTTAATGATGATTTTAATGATTCAGTGATTGTGTAGGAGGTGATAGGTTGAAGCTTAATGATTTAAACTTATTAGAGTTCCTCCCGGCATTTATGCAGGATGATATAACAGCTTGTGGATTTGCTTACGCTGTCCAGAGACAGCTTGACAAGGTTATTTCACAAATTGATTACTCTCAGATATATGCAAGAATTAATAAGTTGAGTGAAACAATACTTGACGAGCTTGCTTGGCAGTTCAATATTCCGGAATATTCATCTAGCTTAGATATTACTACGAAGCGACTACTTATAAAAAAGTGTTTCAAAACCCACAAACAAAGGGGAACAGCAGAGGCAGTTGAGCAGGTTATATCTGATATATTCGGGGATGGATACGTTGAAGAGTGGTTTGAATATGGAGGGGATAAGTATCATTTCCGGGTAGTTACAAGCAATCAAAGCGTTACAGGAGATCAGGCAGCTCTCTTCGTTGATGCTGTTAATAAGGTTAAAAGACTGAGTACTGTACTAGAACAGGTAATAGTAGAAATGGCTGCAGAGTTACCTGTTTTTTATGGTAATGTCTTGCATATCGGTGACGTATATACAGTAGAACAGGTGGTGTAATAAATGAGTTTTGGAATGATAGCATTTACAAACAGGGGAAGGGTATTACAGGCCAAGGCTGCAATCGGGACACAATTAAAATTTACCCGAATAGCAGTCGGAGATGGACAGCTCTCCGGACAAGTAACAGATGAGTTAGTTGCCCTGATTCACGAAGTGAAAAGCTTGAACATCAATGAATTAAAAATTATGTCCGGGAATAAGGCCAAGGTGGGAGGAGTCCTCACCAATCAAGGTCTTGCATCCGGATTTTTTTGGCGTGAATTAGGAGTGTTTACACAGGATCCGGACGTTGGTGAAATATTATATTGTTATGGTAATGCCGGAGCTTTAGCCGAGTACATACCAGCCCAGGGTGGCAGTGAAATACTTGAGAGGCAGATAAATGTAGTAACCTTGGTTGGAAATGCCTCAAATATCACAGCGGAAATAGATCAGTCTTTAATATATGCAAACCGTTCAGATATAGTTGATTTACAAAATCAAATAGACGGTTTGGAAACGGTTGCAAAAGACTACACAGATAACAAAATAAGTTTGCTCCAGGAAAGTATTACGGAATTATCGGCTGAACTTAATTCTCATTTTTCGGATACATCTCATGTAGCCGCTGATCTTTACACTTATCAAAATATAGGGGGTGCATTATAATGCCAGCAAATACAAAACCGATTTATCCAGTTAATCCAAATGTTTCAGGGAAAATCATTCAGGTGGCCGATACGAATTTAAAGGCTCCAGTAACGAATGGTGTCATTTTGGCTACGGCGGGAGAAAATGGGACAAGAATAGATGCAATTACTGTAAGGTCCCTCGGAACAAATGTGGCTACTGTTTTAAGGATTTTTTGGAACGATGGAACAGGAATAGGTGAATCAAATTTTCAACTTATACATGAGGTTCTCTTACCAGCAACAACGGCACAGACAGCAAATGTAACCGGGAGCGACCTTATCCTCTTACCTATAAATTTCGCCAATGATGGAAGAGGAGTTTTACCTCCGGCTTTAAAATCCGGACAGAAACTGTATATTTCATTAGGAACAACGGTTGCATCCGGTTACTCTGTTTTATTCATGGGAGGAGACTTCTAATGCGTAGAAATTTTGATATTGGATTTCCCCGTCCACAGCCCTTGCAGAATAAGGGAACCAGTTCCGTGAGTGTTTCCTACTCGGGTTCATGTAAAATTGTATATGAAACAGCATCAAGGGGGTACATTGAATGCTATACATCAGGATTGATTATATTTGAAAAAGGTAAAAATGATATTTTCCCGCCCTATATAGATGTTTTTCTTGTCGGTGCCGGTGGAGGAGGAAGCAGTTTAGGCAGTACATATACAGGTGGCGGTGGTGGTGCAGGAGGATACACCAAAACATTTACAAAAGTAACTACTCCTGAAACCGCAAATATTTACATTGGTTCGGGAGGAACTGCTGGTCAGGCCGGAGGCTCAACCTCTTTTCCCGGACTTACTCCAGCAGCTGGTGGAGGTGGTGCAACTTCCAGCAATGGGGCCAATGGTGGTTCTGCTGGTGGTGGCGGTAATATATTATCCCCCACTACTTGGTCTTGGGGTGGTGTAGCTGGTTCTAACGGAGGAAATGGTATTCCCGTCTACTATTATAGTGGCAGTTCTGGTGCAGGTTCAAATGGTATTGGACAGGGCACGCCAACTACTGATTTTTGGGGCAGGATTCATGCTGGTGGCGGTGCTGGAGGTGGTGGTGGTAATACGTCTGGTGGTATTAATTCTGGCGGTGGTTCTAGCAATGACCCAGGCATATCATCTTATAAAAATGGTTCAGGCACTGATGGCGGTCTTGGAACTGTAGGCTTGGTAATGTCGAGTGGGGGTCTAGGGGGCGGCGGTTATGGCGGAGGCGGTGGAGGCGGAGGCTATGGAAGTCCTCGGGGAATTGGTGGTATCGGAGGTTCAGGATTTGTAATGATAAGGTGGGGGTATTAATATGGAGATGGCATTGAGATGTGCAGTTTTGTCAGAAGATAAGTCAACGGTGGAAAATATAATAATAGCAGACCAGAGCTTTGCATATTCAAATGGATTTATTGTCTGCGGCACTATACCAGTAAGTATAGGGGATACATATAAAGACGGATACTTTTACAGAGGTGACCAGAAGCTTATTCCAGAGCAAACGGAAATAGAAAAGCTTCAAAAAATGGTTGACACATTAATTTTGGACAATCTTAATATGCAGTCACAAATAGACACTTTAATTACATCAAACTTGGAGGGATAAAGGTATGTTTGAAAGGTTGAGTTACTTATATAAGGCAAATGAACTGACTGAAAAGCAACTGGATATTGCAGTGAGTAAAGGATGGATAACAGCAGATGATAAAATGAAGATAATTGGATAATATTGAGAACTAATAATTCATTATTATAAAAAAAGGAATTTTGAACACCTCTGTATAACTTAATTGTTGTACAGAGGAGGGATTTTCATGGGCGAAAAATTTGATCAGCTTTCACTAAAAATTGATTATTTAGAAAAGCTTTTTTCCCTAAGTCAAACAAATGTAAATAATAATTTGGCTTTGACATGGACAATATTAGGGGTTGTAATTGCAATAATAGGTGTTGCTTTATTTTTCTTAGCTCAGATGTGGGTTAATAAAAAGGTAGACATTGAAATGCAAATGTTTAAAAAAGATTATTTAAAGGAGATGGAAAATCTCATTTTTAGTAATCCACAAATTCTTCGGTTTGAAGTTCAAGTGGAACCCAATGATGAGGGAGAAATTCAAATAGATATACCATTCGAATATAATATCAAAAATGAAGAAAACTTAAAAATGTTCTGTGATACATGGAGTCTAGAAATGAGTATAAGATATCATGATGGGGATACACTAATGGAAGCAAAAAACACAGCAAAGTTGGTAATAATTAAATTTGACAAAAATATTAATAGGATTTTCTGCAATATAAAAAGTAATGTATCTTTCACAAGATATGATAAACATATCGCTCATATTTTTTTATTAAATGATAATTTTAAATCTGTATCTATGTTAGAAAATACTTGATAAATATTTCAAATAAATGGGATTACTCGGAAATGGGTAGTCCTTTTAATTTACTCAAAACATCTTTAAGGAGGACATAAAAATGAAGGATTTTATTATTAAGTATTGGATGCAAGTCCTGTTTGGGATAGCATCGGGAGGGTTGGGAGCGGCGTATAAAACATTGTCAAAACGCATCCATAGGCAATCATGTGACCAAAAGGCCCTTAAAGAAGGCACACAGTCACTTTTAAGGAGTGAAATAATAAGGTGCTATGACATGTATGTTGACCGTGGGCATATCTCTATCCACGGACTGGAAAGCGTTTTAGCAATGTATGATGCATATCACAAGTTAGGTGGTAACGGAACAGTTACAAAGCTTGTTGATGAATTAAGAGAATTGCCAGTGAAGACAAAAAGACAGATAGTTAAAGGAGATGAGAACACATGCCCCAAGTAGGATTTAAGTATCCTGATGAAACCTCGGTTTATCCAAAACTGATTGATGCAGTTAACACGCTGTGTGTAGCAAAAGGCAGGGACTGTCTCTGCACATCAGGATTCAGAAGTGTGGAAAAGCAGAAGATTATAGCAAAGCAGGTACTTGCTGATAATCCAGGAAGTAAACAGCGGGCTGACGGATCCGTGTACGGTAAAAACGGAGAGTGCCTTGCTGCAGCTTATGGTAAAAGCAATCATTGCTACTGTATTGCAATGGATATAGGAGACAGCTGGTTTAAGTTGCTTGGAAACGATGAACTGAAGAAATACGGACTTGTTAAGCCTATGAGCTATGAACCTTGGCATGTTCAGCTACTGGAACACACCGGTTTAAGCCTCGCACAAAAGGAAGTAATCAGAGGCAGTGTCTTAAAAGGAGTGAACATAGGAATGAACGTAAAAACATTTCAGGGCATGACAGGACTAAAAGCAGACGGCATTAATGGTCCTGTAACAAAGGCAAAAGCAAAGGAAGTACTGCAGTGCTGTCAGGATATTTTAGGAAACAATTTTAAGACTGCCGAGGAAGTAATAAAGGCTACTCAAACTAAGCCAGAAGAGTGGACACCAAAACTCAAATCGGAGAAGTATTTTTCCGCTTTTGTAATGAACATAGTAAAAAGATTGGGAGGGATGGCATAATGCGAGAGTTTTTAATAAACTATTGGTTTGTTATTGTGGTTGGCATTGGTCTAATCGGATACATAGTATAT
>JAEZIU010000019.1 GCA_023436485.1 Bacillota bacterium
GCTTCAGTTCCCCCAGTAGATGCTCCTATTGCAATAATGGTATTTTTGTTCTTTGCATTGGCACTATCAAGTATCTTATCAGCTGGTTTATTACTTTTCCAATGGCCAAGCTTTGCTGTAGATGCTATTTTTATTTTAACGACAAGCTCATTTATAAGGCTGTCCATATTGCTACCATATCTGGCATCAGGCTTTGTAACAAAATCTACAGCACCCGCATTCAAAGCATCAAAGACGTTACTGCTCACGGCACTTACAACCACAACCGGCAGAGGGTACTGGGGCATAAGTCTTCTTAAAAACTCTATCCCATCCATTTTAGGCATCTCAACATCCAATGTCATAACATCAGGTTCAAATTCAATAATCTTATCCCTTGCCATAAATGGATCAGAGGCAGTGGCAACCACCTCTATTCCTTTATCTTTTGCAATACCCCTTGCAATGGTTTCTCTAAAAACCAACGAGTCATCAACAACCAACACTCTTATTTTTTTGTTATTCATAACTATCACCTATTTTCTATAGACTGCTGGCATAATATATTTATACCGTGATTGTTCCCGGCCTATTGACTCCGAATGCCCAATAAACAGATATCCCCCCGGTTCTGTCATATCGTAAAATTTATTAATAAGCGTTCTCTTTGTGTCCTCATCAAAATAAATCATTACATTCCTGCAAAATATGACATGAAACTTTTTCTTGAATGGATATATATTTTCCATCAAATTAAACCTTCTATATATGACATTATCCTTAATTTTGCTCTTAATTTCAAAATTTTCGTCATCTATTTTATTGAAATACTTAACCTTCCAGCTTTTTGGCAGCGATTCAATCTGCTCATTCAGGTAAATACCTGATTTAGCTTTGCCAAGTGCCATTGTTGATATATCTGTTGCAAGAAGTTTTGTATTCCACTGTGCATTTTTCATTTCAAAATAATCATTCATAATCATGCTTAAAGTATAAGGCTCTTCGCCCGACGAACATCCTGCACTCCAAACTCTTAAGTCCCTATCCTTTATGTTTCCTTCCATCCACGGCAAAACAACATCTTTAAAGTATACAAAATGATCATTTTCTCTCATAAAAAAAGTATGATTTGTTGTAAGCTTATCCACCAAACTTACCAAAGCTTCACCCGTTTTATCTGTAATAACATACTCATAAAGCTGGGAAAACCTTTGAAAACCTTTCTCCTTCAATAAAGAACCCAACCTGCTCACTACAAGGGATTTTTTCTCAGGTCCAATCCTGACGCCATAGTTCTTCTTTAAGAAATCGGTTATTAACATAAATTCCTTGTCGGTAATGCTCTTTAGAATGTCCACTTCCAATCAAATCACACCTTTATCTAATTCTTCTATCATTCCTTTAATAGTAACTCTTATATATTCAAAAGAGATTGAGCATCATCGTCAGTAATGAGTTTTTCACAATCCAACAGCAGCTTTACATCATTTCCAACTTTTCCTATTCCTTTTATGTATTTGTTATGACTGTTTGCATTAACCTCCGGAGGAGGGACAATATCCTGTGCGGATATATCAAGTACATCAGATACTGCATCAACAATTAATCCAATTGAAATATCCCTGACATCAATTACGATAATGCATGTCCTGTCATTATAGTCATGCGGCTCTTTTTTGAACCTGAGCCTCACATCCATAACAGGAATAATTTTACCCCTCAAATTTATGATACCTTTAATATAATGGGGTAATTCAGGAACCTCTGTAATTGGTTGAATACCGATTATCTCCATTACATATCTTATCTCAACTCCATAAAACTCTTTTCCCAATGAAAATGTTAAGAATTTGTCCCTTTGGGAATCCTCACCTACTAAATCCATTTCCTCCAATAATTCAGCCATACTTAATTCTCCTTTCAGCTTAGTCATTAATAAATAATTGCCCGCCAGTATTACCTGATTTTTACAAGTGTTGCAATATCAAGAATCAGGCTTATTGTACCTTCTCCAAGCAGTGTACATCCTGCTATCCCCTTGACCTTCTTAATGTACTGTGGAAGTGCTTTAACTACAACCTGCTGCTCTCCTAAAAGCTCATCAGCAAACAGGCATACAGTATTCAGCTCGCTTTCAACCATTATTGTGATACCTTCACTGATATTACTGATAGGATCTTTTATATTAAATAGCTTGTGTATTCTTAAAATAGGATAGCAATCTCCGCGAACCATAATCATTTCATTTCCGTCGGGATCGGTTATAAGGTCATCCTCTTTTACCCTGAAGGACTCTTTTATTGATGTTATAGGAATTGTGTATGTAGAATTGCTTACACGTATATTCATACCGTCAATTATTGCCAGTGTCAGCGGTATCCTGATAGTCATTGTTGTGCCATCACCAACTATGCTGTCTATATTGACTACTCCACCGACTTTTTCTATGTTGTTTGATACCACATCCATTCCAACTCCCCTACCAGAGAACTCTGTAACATTTTCCTTGGTAGAAAATCCTGGAAGTAAAATCATTGAAAAGATTTCCCTGTCGGGAATATCCTTGCTTGTATCCTGAATAAGGCCATGTTCAATTGCCTTTTGCAGTATTTTTTCCTTATCGAGTCCTCTACCGTCATCTTTAACAATAATTATTACTTCTCCGCCCTCATTTTTAGCTTCCAGGGTTATTTTACCTTTAAGGGTCTTGTTATTTTTTATTCTCTCTTCCCTTGTTTCAATACCATGGTCTATTGCATTTCGGATGAGATGCATGAGGGGATCGGATATATTCTCAATTATATTCTTGTCAACCTCTGTTTCCTCACCCAAGATTTCCAGCTCTACATCCTTATCCAGCTTTTTGCACATATCCCTGACAATTCTATTCATTTTTTGGAATGTTGCAGATAAAGGCACCATTCTTATTGACATGACAATATCCTGAAGTTCACTGGTGATCTTTTTTAATTGGCTGGCTGCCTTATTAAAATTCTCCAGACTTAAACCTTTTAAATCCGGATTGCTTGTAAC
>JAEZIU010000045.1 GCA_023436485.1 Bacillota bacterium
GAAGGTAGAACGGTGCTATTTGTTAGTCATAATATCGGGGCTATTAAGCAGTTATGTAATAAGGGGATATTATTACATAAAGGTAAGATGGATGTAATGTCAACTATAGATAATAGTATAAATACTTACTATAACTTGGGAATTAACCAAAACGAAGTTTATTTTACAAAACAAAAAGGAGTACACCTTGAATATGCAAAAGTATGTGTACGAGAAGATAACTCTTTGAGTATACTTGCAAAGGCTAGAAATCTAAATTTACTAAAGTCAACGGTTCTAAGTTTTGTTATTTATGATAATTTTGGTACTCCTCTATTTGCTTCAGACGCCAGATATGACAAGGACGAAGTAAAGCCAATATATATTGATAAGAACTATTCTGAAATCCGAATAGATATTAATAATCCCAAGCTAAGAACAGGTAAGTATCAATTATCATTATATTTAGGAGACTTAAATACCAATTACTGGGTTGCGGAAAGATGTATAGGTTTTGACTATATTAATCTTAATAAATCAACAGAGTATTCATCGGAAAGAATAGGCTCAATTATACCAGAATGTAAATGGAACTTATCTTTATTAGAAAGTAGGGGAGATTAGTATGAAAATTTTAATGGTTGGACCTGGACTAATGCCAATACCAAGTAATGGTTGGGGAGCTGTTGAGACAGTTGTATGGAACCAAAAGTTAAATTTGGAGAAGTTAGGCCATACAGTGACAATATTAAATGAAAGAGGATTAGTTGAGGCAATAAAAGCAATGCCATGGAAGTATGATTATGTTCATCTCCACTACGATGAATATGCTGGAATGTGGAACAGATTATCTAAAATATTTAATTTTAAGCTTATAGTTACCACTCACTATGGATATAGCGCATATCCTGAAAGATGGGATATAAGTTACAAAAAGGTATTTAAAAATTTAATTAAATCTAAAGCCCTATTAGTATTGAGCAACGAAATAAAAATGATTTTTCAACAAAAGGGGTTTAAGAATTGGATAGAGGTATTACCCAATGGGGTTGATAATGATTTAATGAAGTATAATCCCTCAGGCAACAACAGGGCAATCTGTCTGGGTAAAATAGAAAAAAGAAAAATGCAGGCAAAGCTCTCTACTTTATTAAGTTCATCATCCATAAAATGTGACTTTGTAGGACCAATCGTTGACGATAAATTTAAAGTAGACAATGTCAATACATTCTATCTTGGCGAATGGAATAGAGATGATGTTTTTAACAAGTTGCCTAATTATTCAACTCTGATTTTAGCAAGTGAAGGAGAGGCTCATGCCCTTGTAATATTAGAAGCACTATCTTGCGGATTATCAGTTGTAGTAACAGAGGAGGCTTCAGCAAATCTTGATAGAAATTTACCGTGGGTTTATATATGTAATTTTAATGATAATACGTTTCTTGAAAGTATAGAAAAAGCATTAAAATACAATTTTCAGTATAGAGATACCATAAGAAAGTATGCAATAGAAAATTTTAATTGGTTAACTATTTGTAAGAGATATGAGGGCTTAATAACAAAATATCTAAGGGGTTAAGAATATGAAGATTGCAATTTTATATATTTGCACAGGAAAGTATTCTATATTTTGGAAGGGTTTTTATAAATCATCGGAAAGATATTTTCTAAAAGATCATCGGAAAGATTACTTTGTTTTTACTGATGCGGATAATCTAAGGTTTGAGAATAAAAATAATGTTCATAAAATATATCAAGCAAATTTAGGATGGCCAGGGAATACCTTATTTAGATTTAAAATGTTTGAATCTATTATTAATACACTAAAAGGTTTTGATTATATATTCTTTTTTAATGCAAATGCAAAATTCATAACATATATAAATGAGGAAATACTCCCTATCAATAATGATATAGTTGTTGTTCAGCATCCAGGTTTTTATAATGTTGGGTATGAGCAATATCCATATGAGAAAGACCCAAAAAGTTTGGCCTATTTTGTTCCAACCAAAGATAGTGTCTATGTCCAAGGCTGCTTAAGTGGAGGTAAAGTGAAAGAATATATTAAGTTAATAAATATACTAAAGAATAATACCGATATCGATTATAGTAATGGAATTATTGCTATTTGGCACGATGAATCTCACCTAAATAAGTATATACAAAATGTTTCATATAAGTTATTAAATCCAGGTTATTGCTATCCTTCTAATTATAATATTCCTTTTACGAAGAAAATAATTATGCGGGATAAGAATAATTATATGAATGTTGATTATTTAAGAGGATTAAACAGTAATAGGAATTTATTATCAGAGTTTATATATAAAATAAAAACACTTTTAAGAATATAATAGATAATAAGGCAAAAGCGATGGTGGTACAATGATAGTTCGATTTGCAGTTGACCTTTGAAACCAAATGTTTCAATATGCGAAATATTTATATGGCCAATAATAGATTAAGTGATATTCCAGATTTTGCAGTAGCTGTTGGTTCTCCAGCACGGGTAATTAAGTATAGATTTAGTGCAAAACAAATAGATCTTATAAAACAATCCATGTGGTGGAATAGTGAAATTGACCATGCAAAAAAGGTTACGGAAGAATTAAGTGAAAAGCTAGTGAGGTTTAGTAATGATTATATACTTTAGTGGTGGATTAGGAAACCAGTTGTTTCAATATGCTTTGTACCTAGCATCAAAACATAGAGGATACGATGTTTCTGCAGATATATCATGGTTTGAAAAAAATCATATTCATAATGGATTTGAGCTTTTAAATATATTTAATGTTGAGTTAAATATTAATGAAAACCCTATTCAGATAATGAGAACCGACATATTTTCTCGTGCTATAAGGAAATTTGGGTTTGAACAATTTGGATATAACAGAAATATTATTTTTGAAAACAAATCAAATTATGTTTGTGACCTTATTAGTGAAAAGAATAAGAATAAAATATTATTAGGTTATTGGCAGAGTGAAAGATATTTTTCTGACATACGCCACCAAATCTTAGATGAGTTAACGTTCCCACTCATAGACAAAGATGATTTAAATTATCCAATCT
>JAEZIU010000064.1 GCA_023436485.1 Bacillota bacterium
ACGAAAGTTTAACTGAAAACGATAGGGAATATATTAAAGGAATCGTTGATGGGGTATACGAAAAAACGCCGGTTTTGGACGGTATAATAGAAAAGAAAGCTACCGGATGGAAAATAAATCGCTTATCAAAAATAGATTTATCTGTTTTAAGAATAGGAATTTATGAGATATTGTACAGGGACGATATTCCATTCAGTGTCTCAGTAAATGAGGCTGTAGAACTGGCCAAAAAATATAGCAATGAGGATGCCGGAGCATTTGTAAACGGCCTTTTAGCAAAGGTTTCAAAGGGTGATGTGCCTTTAGAGACGCCTCAAGAAACGCCGACAAGTGAAATTGATTCTGAATAATAGAAGCTTTAAAGGGTAATGTGATACATTTTACATTATCCTTTTTTGAAAATATAGGAGTTTTAAGATTAATGAATAGAGTATATTCGGTTTCTGACATAAATAATTATATAAAGCAGCTGGTATCAAGTGACATAATATTATCAGATGTGTCTATAAGGGGTGAAATTTCCAATTTCAAGCACCATTATACTGGTCACATGTATTTTACAATAAAAGACGAAAACAGCCTTTTAAAATGTGTTATGTTCAAGTCACAGGCTATTGCACTGAGATTCACTCCCGAAAATGGCATGAAGGTAATAGTATCCGGATATATCTCTGTTTTTGAAAGAGACGGGCAATATCAGCTGTATGCAAGTAATATGCAACCGGATGGAGTGGGTGCTCTCCATGTTGCCTTTGAACAGCTGAAAGAGAAACTTCAGCAAGAAGGGCTCTTTGCCCCTGAAAAAAAGAAAAGTATTCCTGTGTTGCCCGGGAGTATCGGGATTGTTACGTCATCAACAGGTGCGGTTATAAGGGATATTATAAATGTTACCTACAGAAGAAACAGCAAAATGAAACTGGTTCTTTATCCGGTAGCCGTTCAGGGACCACAGGCGGCGGGTCAGATAGCTGAAGCTATAAAGCGGCTCAACGAGCATAATAAGGTAGATGTAATAATAGTGGCGAGAGGCGGCGGTTCACTGGAGGAATTGTGGGCATTCAATGAGGAAATTGTTGCCAGAAGCATATATGCCTCACATATTCCCGTAATATCCGCCGTTGGACATGAAACTGACTTCACTATATGCGATTTCGTATCAGATATGCGTGCGCCTACTCCTTCTGCCGCCGCTGAACTTGCAGTCCCTGATATTGAGGTGCTTTTATATAAGCTTGAAAGTTACAATATGAGAATGAAAAATGCCCTTGTGAAAAAAGTCACCGCATTGCAGAATCAACTGCAAAAAATAAATTCAAGACCTTTTTTTACACAGCCGTATGATAGGGTTAACCAGCAGAGGCAGACATTAGACAATTTAGTAAAAAGTCTTGTAAGAGAGAATCAATCGATTATAAAAGATAAAAAGTCACAGTTTGGAATGCTTGTAGGAAAGCTGGATGCTTTGAGTCCCTTGAAAATAATGGAACGCGGATACAGTGTTGTGAAAAATTCTCAAGGACATATAGTAAATAATGTAAAACAGGTTAATATAGGAGATAAACTGGAAATATTGATGAATGACGGATTAACCGAATGTGACGTTATATCGGTAAGAGAGGGAAAAATAAATGAGTAAGAGTGCTAAAATTGAAAAAAGCTTTGAAGAGGCGATTGCAGAGCTTGAACAAATTGTTGTGAAGCTTGAAAAGGGTGAAGCCACACTGGAAGATTCCATTACCAGCTTTCAGCAGGGGATAGAACTGTCACGATATTGTACAGCAAAGCTTGATGAAGCAGAGAAGCAAATAACAATGTTAATTCAAGACGAAAAGGGTAATCTGGAGGAAAAAGATTTTAACATTTAATTCGGAGGAAATATGAATTTTAAGGAAAAAAACAACATATATGTGAATATTATTGAAGAGAGGCTTCAAAAGATTATTCCTGAAGTGAACGAGTACTGTCCTGATATAAAGGAAGCCATGTCCTACAGCCTTTTAGCCGGAGGCAAGAGATTGAGACCTTTATTGGCACTTGCTGTTGCCGAAATGTTTGATAAGCCCTTTGATGAGGTAATTAATTTCGCCTGTGCGATTGAAATGATTCATACATATTCGCTGATACACGATGATCTGCCGGCTATGGATAATGATGATTATAGAAGGGGAAAGCCCACCAATCATAAGGTGTTCGGCGAAGCCATGGCAATACTGGCGGGAGATGGACTATTGAATATGGCTTATGAAACAATGATTTGTGATGCAGCGGAATCAAACAGTATTGAAAAAATGCGTGCTGCCGGAATAGTTGCGAAGTATGCAGGGGCATTGGGAATGGTAGGAGGTCAGGTAATTGATCTTCAATCAGAAGGTAAAACCATTGAAAGCGACAGGCTGAAAACAATGCACAGACTAAAAACAGGTGCGTTGATAAAAGCACCTGTGGAAGCTGCTGCAGTAATATGTGGTGCCAGTAAAAAGGAATTTGATCTTTTGTCAGGATATGCAGCAAATTTAGGGTTAGCTTTTCAGATAAAGGACGATATTCTTGACATAGAGGGAACTGTTGAAAATATGGGAAAGAACCCCGGAAACGATTCTTCATGTAATAAATCAACTTATGTAACCATGTATGGACTTGAAGAGTCAAAAAAGCTTCTGGAAACAGTAACTCAAGAAGGTATTTCCTGCCTTGAAGCATTCGGTCATAAAGCGCAGTTCTTGAAAGAACTTGCATTATCACTGGTTGTAAGGGATAGGTAAGGTGGATTTTTCGGGAATAATATTCTCTTTGTTTATCAAAGTTTTTATGTTATAATGTTGTCTCGATGACATTTATGTTATCTAATATTATTACTATTGACAAAAAAACAGGGTGGCGCAGTATTCTAGTCAGTACTGATGATTCTGAAGACGGGCCTAAAAATCCGTTAAAGGGCACATCGATGAAGTTCCTTGTGTCGGCTTGCTACGCCCAGTGGTGGGTTGATGCTGGGAGTTAAGGCTTAGGGGCGATCCGCAATGGCATGCGGGCGTGGACCCCTTTTCCGTGGAGACCCTTACTTGTGGAAGAAAAGTCAAGCTTTGCTTGCCACCTCGACTACGAAAAGGGATTAAACCTGTTATGCGGTGTCTTTATGATGGCTGTGAACAGTGTAGCCTGCCTTGAGTGAAATCCGGTGAATAACGGATCAGATGCTTCATGTATTGGCCGATATATAAGCATTATTGCTGTTTGAAACCTTTTTTGCAAAAGAGGCTAGGAATCATTTTGACTGCTGGGGAAAACCCCTAGACTGTTCTTAATAAGTGGTTTATTGGGGATTAAAGTGTGGACTAAGTGGTAATCAGGCCCCGTGGACGGAGACGTACGGTGATGTGTTTAAAGGGAAACCACTGGTTTGGCGACATTCCAGCACATGTCAGGGAAATCCTGCCTGACCTAAGCCGCAAAATTTACTCAATAAACTGCCACCTGTTTTTCTAATAAATCTGGAGGATTGGTGTGGAAGATAATT
>JAEZIU010000098.1 GCA_023436485.1 Bacillota bacterium
GCTTCAGCTTTCATGCTTATTTCCTCCTGCATGTTGTATTTTAATCTTGTATTAGTTATTGCTTCACGCCAATGCCGGATATCTATCGCAAAATCCACGCGGTCTAGTAGACGAGGCACTAAATAAATTGACGATATCAATTTTACTCTGACGTGGCTAGTCCGACAAAGGATGAATAATTAAATTGTATCAATTTTGGATATTTTATACAATATAGGGGATTAGATTTTAAGAAACATGTTTATCCCTATAACCTGTATATCATTAATAAACCTTTATATGCTAATTTTCCCTTATTTTCTTTGATGTGCGAGAAAACCGAATGCGCAGTTTGATGCAGGGGTCAGAGGAAAAAAGATATTAATTTTTCCTCTGACCTACTCTACTGTGTCATGTTTCCGTGGACACACTTTTTTGATGGGGAAAGTGGGGAGAGGGGTATGAATACGCACAATAAACAAATACGCAAATATCAAGGGCGTTTTGCGTGGTTTATGATTCTATTAGGAGAACATAATTCATTCCATATATAAAGAAAAGTATCAATGATTTATTTTTTACAGATTTATTTTTTACAAACATGATAAGGTTACTCTTTTCTGCAATAAATGATATAGCTATGGTAGGGTTACAAGAGAATCTCCATCTATCGTCAGGTAAATAAAATGAAAATAAAATCATGTCAAATTCTTTTAAGGCAAGACTATCCCTACATTAGTCAGAGGTTTGCGATATTTCAAAGTGTGTTTCATGTTTCCATGGACACACTTTTTTTGATGTGGAGGGTGGAGGGGGGTGTATGAGTGCGCGGATTAAGAAATACCATAAAAGGGAAAGAGAGTTTTGCGGAATTGTTTATTATTTTATTTACTTAAGGGGAGGGAGGGGGACAAGCACGGGAATGGCATACTCTGTTTATTTTGCACCCCCTCTGAGGTAAATCACAGGAATAATTAAAAGGTTTAGGTTTCGTTATAAGGTTTGATACGTACCACTTGCAGGACATTTTGAGTTGGTGGTATTAATTTCAAGGTTTGAGAATTAAGGGCACTATGAAAGAAAGAGATTTCCGTGATTTTGAACTCATATTAAAGCTGGGTAATAGGTCACGTAAATTTATTATGTGAGAACTTATCCAAAAATGAAGAATTTGTGGGGTTGTATGGATAGATTTACTTTCTACCTTGCGAGTTGATTATTATAAAAGAAACTGAATAAAGAATTAGAAAGCCAATATTTTGGCAAAGTTGCCTCGTATGCTAGATTTTTTATTTCATTAAATATCAATAAATATAAGGAAGTATCATCAAACTACTTGAAAAATATCGGGTTTTAATGTAGAATAATGTAGGTGTTTGGTAGCTTTGATTAAGTGAATTGAGGTAGTGAAATGAAGGATATCAGTAAAGATAATTATATTAACCTTGATGATGCCGCTGAGTATCTTGGGATTAAACCAGTTACATTGAGGAATTGGATAAAAAAGCAAGATAGCAGCATTCCGGCACACAAAGTCGGAAAGCTGTGGAAATTCAAACGCTCGGAATTAGATGAGTGGGTTAACAGTGGCAAAAGTGCTATAGACTAAAATTTTGAGGTGTGAGTAATGAATGAACCAGTAAATAAACTTAAATTTATAGATTTGTTTTGCGGATGCGGTGGCTTAAGTCTAGGTTTTAAACAAGCGGGATTTATTCCTGTGGCAGGTATTGACTTTAATGAATCTGCAATAAAAACGTACCAGCTAAATTTTATTAATTCTCAAGGGATTTGCGCGGATATTATGTTAATGGAAGAACAACATATCATCAGTAAATTTGACGATATAGCAGATATAGATGTGATTATTGGAGGCCCCCCTTGCCAAGGTTTTTCAAATGCAAATAAAAATTATGTCGAATTAGATGACCCCAGAAATAAGTTATTCTTTGAGTTTGTAAAATTTGTAGACCTAGTTAAACCTAAAGTCGTTCTTATTGAAAATGTACCACAAGTTGTTACGAAGAATGGTGGATATGTAAAAAGTAGGATTTATGAAATTTTCCAGGAACGAGGATACTCTGTTACAAATGCTATATTGGATGCTTCGGATTATGGTGTTCCTCAAAAGCGATTACGAAATTTCTTTATTATTACAATAGGCGATACTTTTGATGTATCAAAAATCCAGAAGACTAAGGAACGGGTTACTGTAAAGGATGCTATAGGCGAACTGTATCAACTTGAAGGTGGAAGTAATGAACATAGAGAACTGTGCTTTCCTCCAAAAACCTCGTATCAAGAGTATCTGCGAAGTGTTGATAATATTGTTAGCAATCACGATATTCATTATCCAGCGTTGATACAACAGAAGCGTATATCCTATGTTCCACAAGGAGGTAACTGGAGGGATGTTCCAGAAGAACTTTGGAAAACTTCGAGAACAACTCAAGCTTCAAGAAGCAACAGACATTCTTCTGCGTACAAGAGGCTTAAAGAAGATGATGTATCAGTTACTATAGATGCCGGTAATCAGCACAGCAATTATTACCATCCTATTTTTAATAGGATTCCAACTGTAAGAGAAGCTGCAAGATTACAATCTTTCCCTGATGATTTTGTGCTTATAGGAACGATGACCGAACAGTATCTTCAAGTTGGAAATGCAGTGCCACCATTATTAGCAAAGAGTATTGCAGAAGCAATTAAAGAGAGGTTAGAAGGATGAGAAATAAAGTAATAGATTTGTTTTGTGGCTGTGGTGGACTTAGCCTTGGATTTGAAATGGCTGGATTTGATGTCCCATACGCAATAGATGTATGGTCTAAAGCAATCGAGACATATAACTATAATCATAAGGGCAATCCTGCACATTGTTTGGATATACATGAATTAACAAATGAGAAGCTAAGAGCTTTAAATAAGGATAATGATATAGTCGGAGTTATTGGCGGACCGCCCTGTCAAGGGTTCAGCAAAGTTGGAACAAGAGATATAAATGATCCTCGAAATCACTTATATTTGGAATATTGTAGAGTTGTCAAGGAGATATCACCAGACTTTTTTGTGATAGAAAACGTTTCAGGTTTACTGACTCTTTGTAATGGGATGTTTAAAAATGACATTATTAAAAGGTTCGGTGAGCTCGGGTATCATGTTGAATTTAAAGTTGTGTGTGCCGCAGATTATGGTGTCCCACAAAATAGACATAGAGTGTTTTTTATTGGAATGAAAAATAGACAATTCGAATTTCCTAAGAAACAAGACCAGGCGGTAACAAGTAAAGAAGCGATAAGTGATTTACTGCCGCTAGACTTAAATGATGGTCTTGATGAAATGCACGGATATGCTATTGATCCTCAGAACGATTATCAAAAACTCTTAAGAGGCCAGCTGACCGAAGTTGCAAATCATCAGATAACAGTACATACGCAACAGACCATTGATATAATTAAAATGGTTCCTGATGGTGGGACTATTTATGATATTCCAGATGAGTATTGGAATGTAAGGAAATATAGAAAAGGTTTTGAACGCATGCCTAGTTTTAAACCTTGTCATACAATTGACACTGGGCATCGAAATTATTTCCATTATTGTGAAAATAGGATTCCGACAGCTCGTGAGAATGCGCGCCTACAATCATTTCCAGATAGTTACGTATTTTTAGGAACTAAAACAGATCAATACAAACAGATAGGAAATGCTGTTCCTCCGATACTTGCTTATAATATCGCAAAGGCAATCAAAGAACAGCTATAGGAGGCTTTATGGATATAATTGTTTCACACCCGGGATCACCGGGAACCAGCTTTACAGATGATGTTAAAAATATGATAGTGTTAATGAATGATGAATTAGAAAATAAAGCTGATTTTGGTTCTTTGGCAGACTTTAGAAAACACCTTGAATCTTGTGGACTCAATTCTAACTACGCAAGGAATATTTTACCATTTTTGCAATGTTGCGGAATTGTTAAATACAATAATATTACAAGCTTTGAGAACAAAAAGATATTCACTAATATAGGTCATGTGTTTATCGATGTATTGAAAAGTATCAAAATCGCTGAGGGTGAACCGCCGAGTGCTGACCGAGATGCAATTGTTGAATTGTTAGGGAAGATTCAAGAGACGATATATTTTCAGTGTTTAGTAATCATGATGAAAACACCTGAAAGTAAGTATGCAACTGATTTTTTTGATGTGTTGCGTTTTGTGCATAAGTACGGACATATTGATTGGACAGAGTACATGCTTATACTATTTGAAAGAGAGCAAAATCCCACATACTTTTTAGAAAACATGGCGGATTTGGTCCAGCATTATAGAGACGGTACAGAAAGTATAAATGTTAAGGGCAAAACTAAAAATGGAGATGTCGTAGATGCTAAAGGTATAAATTCTTTTCCATATGTGCATGGCAATTTTACAAAAGCCGGGGTTTTTTTAGAAGAAAATAATAAGTTTTATATTAAAGAAGAAAGACGCGCTGAAGTTGAATGTGCAATTAGAGAGGTGGGGTTATTATGGCAGAATTCAGTCAAATAGCGAAAGATTCAATCATATCTAATATTGAGGATATAAGGGCAAGATTGGCGCTTGATCCTATTACTACAACCGAGATTAATCCGGAAGCAGAACAAGACATAGCTACGAATAGAAATTGTATGGAGATTGTAAGAAACCCACGAGCAAGCAAAATTCATCCTTTAAATTTTATTATTTACGGTGCTCCAGGGACAGGAAAAACATACTCAACATTAGAGTATGCTCTGGCTATAATCGAGAATACACCTGTGGACCTAACGCCAAAATCAGATGAAGTTAGAAAAGCAATGGTTGCAAAGTACAAGGAGTATACTAAAAATAAGCAAATTGTATTTACAACATTCCATCAGAATTATGGCTATGAGGAATTTATCCAAGGATTAAGGCCAGACAAGGATAGCGAAACTTTATCTTTCAAAACAGTAGATGGTATTTTTAAGTCAATTGCTGATGTCGCATTGAATGATACAGAAGGCAAGAACTTTGTTATTGTAATTGATGAAATAAATCGAGCAAATATATCTAAAGTCTTTGGTGAACTTATTACTCTAATTGAAGATGATAAACGGTGGGGAGAAATTAATGAAGCGAGCGTTACTCTTCAATCTGGAGATGTTTTTGCCGTACCGAATAATTTATATATTGTTGGAACTATGAACTCAGCCGACAAATCAATTTCTTTGATTGATGCAGCATTGCGTAGAAGATTCTGTTTTATTGAACAAAAGCCAGACGCTAATTTGGTGCAAAATGAAAATCTTAAAAAAGTACTCGAAACTATTAACCTAAACTTAGTAAAGGAATTGGATAGTACGGATTTACTTGTTGGTCATTCGTATTTTATGAATAAAAACGAATCCGGACTTTGCGAAATTTTAAACAATAATATTATCCCGTTACTATATGAGTACTTTTATGATAATAGAAAAAAAGTTGCCAGTATATTATCAGATGTCATTGATAAATCAGGTGCTAACATTGAAATCCTTGATGAAAAAATTGGAAGGCTTAGGGTAAAGGAAAAGGGAGAAGCAAATGGTGTTGAATAGGTATGAACACAGCAAAATTGGTAACAACAAATTACCGAGTTCATGGCAATCCCAACATTCATTAAATGAATTACTTGATTTTCTTCAAGAAAATTGGGAGCAAAGAGCTGTTTTTTATGATGATGGCGAAATAACGAGTCAGCAGCAATTTCTTGATATTATTGGTCAAGGAGCTATTAGGACAAAAAAGTATATCGGAACAATTGTTTTTAAAGGTGAACAGTTAAACATATATCCTAAAGTTTTTAGTACAGAAGCAGAGGATTATGATACAGAAGATTTAACACAAGGGCACCTGCTCAAGAACCTTGTTCGTTGGATTGAATATTGCAATAAGTTAGAGTACCCATTTATCAGTATTTCAAGTGAACTCAATGATTCTGAGGATTTAAAGGAACTCTTTATAACACTCTATATTGGATATGTACATAGCGCGATAAAAAGAGGTTTGTACTATCAATATGTAGATGAGACCGGGGATTGCAATGCTATAAAGGGAAAGTTTGATATTACAGACTATCTTGTTGATAAAATTCCAAATGGACAAGCCAACAAATTTAGGTGTACATATTCTAATTTTGAATTTGATAACAGGGTTAACCGTATCATAAAATTCACTTGTAAGCATATTTTTAACATTGCATCGAAAAAAAATCAAAAGACCCTCAGAACAATATTATCAAGACTGGATGCCGTTTCAGATACTCCTTGCACCCCGCATGATTGTAATAATATTCGTTTGAGTAAAATGCATAAGCATTATGGGGTAATTATAAGCATTAGCAAGATGTTTTTACTTAATAAGGTGTCGAATTATAGTATTGATACGAATGAATCATTCTGTTTTTTGTTTCCTACTAATATTTTGTTTGAGGGCTTTATTGGTGGCTTTATAAAAGAAGTTCTCAGCAATCATGGTGGTAAAGTTACACTGCAAGAAAGTAGGATGAGTCTTGTGGAAAAAATTGTATTAAAAGATAAAATAAGTGGCCCTAAGTTTACCATGAGACACGATATATTAGCTGAGTTTAAAGGCAAAATTTTTGTCCTTGATACCAAATATAAGGAACTATCCCGATTTGAAAATAACCCAAAATTTGAAGAAGATATTAATAAAGAGGTTAATCAAGGAGACCTTTACCAAGTGCTGGAGTACGCAAGAAAAAGAGATGTCATCGATGTGTACTTGCTCTATCCAATGTATCGGTATGAGGAAAATGAAGAGGCATTTCCTTATGCGGTAAGTAAGAGCTCCAGCGGAAACATTAATATTCATTTCATTCGAATACCTTTTATTTTTGAAGAGGACGGCGAAAAGACAAAGCAGCAATTAACAGAAGTAATAAAACAGATATTTGCCATATAGACCATTATTTGTTTTTATGATGTTCTGGTTTCGCAGTAGGGAAGCAGGGGCAAAACTGAGAGAGGCTATCTATCGAAAATATATACCGCAGTCCGTGAGGATTTTTAAAATAAAGATGCTTGGCTAGTGTTTGTTTCGCAAAGCTTAAAAACTACGATATATATAACACTTTTGGGGATGAGTGTGATGGCAGGAAATCGTTCATTTACAGATTATGTTGCGAATAAATTTTATAATGAGTTATATTCATACGTAGAAGACTTCATTGTAAGTAATAGGGACAGCTTGGATGTCACCTACGCAAAGTCCGAAAGATGGGTGAAGTCTCCCTTTACAACAAATAAAGGGAGATATATAACCGCTATAGTACGGACATAAAGATTAAGTAACTATTCTTCACTCCCAAGATTTTAGAAACCCCATACTATAAAAATACGTTTCACTCCCGCACATTTCGCAAAACCTTGCGTAATCCGGATTAGTATGGGAGCAACCACCTTTGTCAAGATATAGCCCTTTATGACAGTAGTTATAAAGCCTCATGTTACAACTCGGGCAAATGCCATCCGGCCAGTAAAAATGTTTTTGACCGCAGTATGGACATTCAGCTTGGTCGAAGCAATTATCAAAGGATACGGTTTCATAATATGAGATCCTTTCAACGCCGTTAAGATTATTCTTTAGAGGATTACCGCAAATACGGCAATATCTGGCGGCTCTATGGAATAGAACGTTGCCGCATTTGTTACATACCCGAGTTATTTTTGACTCAAGTAAATCAAGCCTTTGCAGATTGTTGAGCCTTATCCAGAGAGCCGTGTTTGATACATTGAAGAATTCTGCTACTGCTGGTATGGAAACAAAGTTACAATATAATAAAGTTTTTTCGGGTATGAGAAGTTTACCTGCAAACTCATTTGCTTCCAGGTCTTCTAGTTCTCTTTCTTCGTTAGTCTTAAGAATGTCGGGAATTGAAAGATGGTCGAGCAGGATATGGCCTAGCTCATGGGCTATTGTAAAATTAAGTCTTCTGTCTCTGGAATCCTGAAAGGGATATCGGATTTTATCCCGGTTTATAATTATCTGATACAGGTTTTCTTCTTCCACATACCGGGAAACAGCATCAAACTTGTCGCTCACATCCCTGACTGTGCTTATCTGAAGAGGTAATCGATTCTCGTTCTTGATCCTCTTTATTAAAGAAACACAGTCAAGAGGCCATTTGGCTATAGAGAAATCTCTCATAAAGTTATTCAATTTCAAATCTATAAACTGTTTTCTGTAAAGTGGAATCTGGTCTTGAGTGCTGTGGTTATTGCTGCAAATTAGCGACATATATTAATCCTCCATGAATAAAAGAGAACACCAGTTCGATATAATTATACAAAAAAATCTCTATAAGGTAAAGTCCTATTTATAAAATAAGTGCTACCCTTTAGAGACTATTTTTTGTTCTTGTTAAGAAGTGAATTGGCCACGGCCTTTATTGCTGCGATATCCTCAGGTGGCAGCTCCTTTGAAATTCTGTAGGCTATGTTTGCCCAGTCGCTGTCAAGCTTGTACATTTCTTTGGCTCTTTTGCGTATGTCAACAACGTTGCCTATCTCATCCCTGAAAATCATTTCGGTAAAATGCTTATGCTCCAGTGTTTCCTCCATGTAACCGGCCTTTATCATCAGATCTTCATATCTGACTCCGAGATGGGGGGCAATTGCCTTTAAAACATCCGGGGAAGGACGTTTTCTTTCTCCGGTTTCAAGCCTCCAGATTTCAGTGTTGCTGATTCCAGCCAACTCTGCAAGCTGCCTTTGTGACATATCCCGTTCAGTTCGGATCATCTCAATAAATTTTCCGAGTTCTGTTTTTTCAAACTCAGCCATGATAACCTCCAGTTGTGCTTAAGTATGTTAACACCTGTGTTTTATGGGTATTCTCAGGTGTTGATTTCAATATGGTGTTAACCTCACCTTCATATATTATATAAAAGTTGTTACCGAAAAGCAATATTGCAATAAAATTTTTCTAGTATATTGACGTGAAGTTACGAAACTGATAGAATAATCGTAACGTCAAAGTTACGAACATGTGTTCGATACAAGAAAATTCAAAATTAAAGAGCTTGACAATTACATAACTAACTATTGAAAAAAGTTTTTTATATAGAACTGAGAAGGAGGTGGAATGGCAAAATAGTAAACTAATATAATGGGAGCAGAAATAAGCAGCTTGTTAACAGTTAAAACCTTATAGGATACACACTATAAGCAGTGGGTTCAAATGTAGAAGGAGGAGTATTTATATGAAGAAAATTACAGTTTCATGCCCAGGACAAAAAAAGCCTGCCAAAGTTTGTGACATTATTAAAGAGGATTCTGGTCTAATTCGAATGGAGATAAAATTTCCAGGTACGGCACAGCTGCTAAATATAAATCTAAGCGATTATTTAAAGCAATTAGAGATGTAGCGTATAAAAGAACATATTCTTAAACAAATTATTAAACAGTCATACAGAGCAAATAGGCGCATAAATTCTCTATAGCGACCAACGCCTGATAGAAGCACATATAAAAGTGTTTTCGTCAGGCGTTTTTTTTATACACCAAAACAACAACTGAATACTTTGGCTACCTAGCAACGGGTCCGGTTAATACCGAATCACCAAATCGCAGGAGTCTACGAAACGAAAGTTTGTAGATTGCTGAATACGGTGATTTAACGGACTTTATTCAACTGCACAATTTTTTAGCCACTCATTCCTTTCGTTTCGGTATTCGCCAAAACGAAAGGAGCAGTTTTTTATGAAGATCAAGTACCAATTCGCAAACGAGTCTATTGAAATTGAGGTTTCAGATGATTGGGGCAATATCCTAATTGACTTGGGTAGACAGGAGTACAACGTAAATCAAAAGGAAACACGCCGACATGTCTCATTAAATGGCATGGACTATGAGGGAGATATTTTTGCTGATGAGATTGATATTGAGGAGTTTATTTTGAAAGAAGAAATGACAGAAATCCTGAGAGCAGCTATTAAAAAGCTTAAACCACAACAGCAGGAATTGATAAATGCCCTTTACCTTTCGGAACAACCTATGTCCCAAGCAGAGTATGGAAAGCAAATCGGTATTGAAGAAACCAGTGTTCAACAAAATGCCCGTCGAGCAAAATCAAAGCTCAGAGAAATTATTAATAATCTAAAAAATTATTTTTAAAAAATTGTAGGGGAAGGTGTCTTCCCGTGACCTAACTATGAAGGGTAATGAATCGACCTTCAGAAAGTCAAGGTGAAAATTATGAAGCATCAATTAAGAATCAGTATTTCTAAAAAGCTACAGACTGGTGGAATTGTCCGTTGCAGGAATTTATCTATTCGTGAACGGTTACTCCGCTACCTGCTTGGTGAAAAGCAAAAGCTGATGGTGTTAATCCCTGGAGACAGCGTTGAATCACTGTCAATAAATGAAATAGAAGGAGGTATGGGCAATGAGCAAAACCAAACTGCTACTCAGTGTTGTATCTGATTTAAGAAGTCTGGCAGACAGCCTTCAAACAGTTTGTGAGGCAATGGTATCTGAGAATGTGGTTTCTTCAGAAGAAAGGCTGTCAGAACATATGGCGGATATTCCTGCTGTACATTCAGAACCAACTATAAAGATTGAGCAAATTCGATCGGTTCTTGCAAAGAAAAGCCAAGCCGGAAAGACAGCTGATGTGCGTGAGCTTCTTAGAAAATTCGGTGCAACAAAACTGAGTGAAATACCGCCAGAAGTGTACGGTGAGTTGCTCAGGGTTTCGGAGGAACTGTAATGGGACATGCTGTCTGTTCTGCCTCTGGGTCACACCGATGGCTAAATTGTACCAAGTCTGCAAGGCTGGAACTAAACTTTGGTGAAAGTGAAAGTGCGGTTGCAGCTGAAGGAACTGCTGCACATGCACTTTGTGAGCATAAGCTTCGAAAGACTCTGAAGTTAAAATCAAAAAGACCGGTATCACAATATGACAACGATGAAATGGATGAATATACGGATGGTTATGTGGCATTTGTACTGGAAGTATTGACGCAAATCAAGCATAAATGCAAAGACCCAATCATCCTTATTGAGCAGAAACTGGACCTATCATATTATGTGCCGGAAGGCTCGGGGACATGCGACACCTTAATTGTTGGTGATGGAATACTACATATTTTCGATTTCAAGTACGGTCAGGGCATTGTTGTAGAAGCAGAAAATAATCCTCAGATGAAGCTTTATGCTCTTGGTGCATTGGAGCTGTTTGAAAGCTTGTATGACATCAAAGAGGTGGCAATGACCATATACCAGCCTCGCAGGGAGAATGTCAGTACCTGGACGGTTGCTGTTTTGGAACTTAAAGCTTGGACTGAAGAGGTACTAAAGCCAAAAGCTAAAATGGCATTTAATGGTGAAGGGGAGTACTTCCCCGGTAAGTGGTGTACTTTCTGTAAAGCCTCCGTCAAATGCCGTGCCAGAGCGGAAGAGAACCTAAAACTTGCAGCCTTGGAATTTGCTTTACCGCCTTTGCTTACTGATTCTGAAATTGAAGTAATACTATCTTCTCTTGATGATTTGACAAAGTGGGCAAATGAAATTATTGCTTATGTAACCAATTCTGCCATAAACAACGGCAAGAGGTGGAACGGCTTTAAATTGGTTGAAGGCAGGTCGGTTAGAAAGTATACGAATGAAGCTGCTGTAGCTGATGCAGTAATTGCTGCAGGGTACATAGACATCTATAAACAAAGCCTCATCAACCTTACAGAAATGGAGAAGTTGATGGGAAAAGCAAAATTCAACGAGATTCTCGGTGGACTCGTGTATAAACCGTCGGGGAAGCTGACCTTGGTTCCAATATCGGACAAGCGTCAGGAAGTAAATGTTTCTAATGTAAATGATGATTTCAAGGAGGATATATAAGATGAATAATAATGTTTCAACCAAGGTTATCACAGGTGTTGTAAGACTTTCCTATGCGAATGTATGGGAACCCAAATCTATAAACGGAAGTGCTGAGAAGTTTAGTGTCAGCATTATAATCCCAAAGTCAGATACTAAGACAGTCAATGAAATAAACGATGCCGTTGACCTTGCAATAAAGGAAAGTGCAGGCAAATTCGGTGGAAAGATTCCTAATAAGGTGTCTCTCAAGCTACCGCTTCGTGACGGTGATGCAGAGCGTGACGATGAAGCATATAAAGGTGCATATTTCGTAAATGCAAATTCCAAGACACCTCCTCAGATTGTGGACAAAGACCTTAATCCAATATTGGATAAGACTGAGGTATACAGCGGCTGTTATGCCCGCGTGTCACTGACCTTTTATGCTTTTAACAGTAACGGAAACAAAGGAATTGCCTGCGGCCTTGGCAACATTCAGAAAATTCGTGACGGTGAATCTCTTGGTGGCAGAAGCAGTGCAGAGGATGATTTTACAAGTGCTGCTGATGATGATTTCCTTGCATAAACCAGTTTTTGAAATACGGGTGGCAGAACAAACTTCTGCCGCTCAAACTCAATGGAGGTTGTATGAAAAGCATCAGTATTGATATTGAAACATTTTCTTCCGTCGATCTGGGGAAGTCGGGTGTGTACCGCTACACTGAAGCACATGATTTTGAAATATTACTTTTTGCCTATTCAGTTGATGATAGTGAAATTTATGTTGTTGATTTAGTAAAAGGAGAGCAGATACCGGATGAGGTTATATCAGCAATCTTTGACCCCAATATTATTAAATGGGCCTTCAACGCACAATTTGAACGGGTTTGTCTTTCCAGACATCTGGGTGTTTGGTTATCACCTAAATCTTGGAGGTGCACCATGGTTTGGTCTGCATATATGGGGCTGCCACTGTCACTTGAAGGTGTCGGTACAGTAATAGGACTTGAAAAGCAGAAGCTGAAGGAAGGTAAAGAACTTATCCGCTACTTCTGTGTTCCATGTAAACCAACAAAGTCGAATGGTGGTCGTACTAGAAATCTTCCATGGCATGAACGTGAAAAATGGAGTCAGTTTATAGCATATAATGCTCGGGATGTAGAGGTTGAGAAGAGTATAAAAGAAAAGTTGGCTAAATTTTCGGTACCGGAAGAAGAATGGTTGAACTATATACTCGACCAGCAGATTAATGACTATGGCATAAGCTTAGATATGCCGTTTGTAAAACAGGCCCTCAGATGTGATGAACAGTTCAAAAGTATACATATTGAAAAGGCTCGCAGCATAACTGGCCTTGAGAATCCAAATTCCACACAGCAGCTGAAAGGATGGCTTTCAGACAATGGGCTTACTGTCGATTCCCTTGATAAAGCTGCTATAAATCACCTGCTTGAGTCTGCAGACGGAGATGTTGAAGGGGCACTTCAGTTAAGGCAGGATCTAGCAAAATCTAGTGTGAAAAAGTATGCGGCCATGGAAATGGCCGTATGTAAGGATGGCAGAGCACATGGACTAATTCAGTTTTACGGAGCTAATAGAACCGGACGGTACTCTGGACGGTTAATACAGGTACAAAATCTGCCTCAGAACCACCTGCCTGACTTGGCAGAAGCACGTGACCTTATAAAAATAGGCAGATTTGATGCTGTGGAAATGCTGTATGATTCAGTCCCGGCAGTCTTATCTGAACTTATCCGTACAGCCTTCATTCCCCAAAACGGCAATAGGTTTCTTGTGGCAGATTTTTCAGCCATCGAGGCCCGGGTCATAGCATGGCTTGCAGGAGAACACTGGAGGCAGCAGGTGTTTGCCTCTCACGGGAAAATTTATGAAGCCTCTGCTTCACAGATGTTTCATGTCCCTATTGAGGAAATTACCAAAGGGAGTCCTTTACGGCAAAAAGGCAAGGTGGCAGAATTGGCTCTCGGTTATGGCGGGTCTGTTGGAGCATTGACAGCAATGGGTGCTTTGGCAATGGGAGTGCAGGAAGAGGAACTCATGCCGCTTGTTAAAGCGTGGCGGAATGCCAATCCAAATATAGTAAAGCTATGGTGGGATGTTGATAAGGCTACATTTACTACGGTAAAGGAAAGAACAAAAGTACAGCTTGGAAGACTGGTGTTCTTCTATGAAAGCGGTATTCTTTTCATCCGGCTTCCATCAGGCAGACGGCTCTCATATGTTAAACCCAAGATTGAAATAAACCGCTATGACCGGGAAGGAGTTACCTATGAGGGTGTGGGTGAATCTAAGAAATGGCAAAGAATTGAAAGCTATGGTCCCAAATTTGTTGAAAACATTGTCCAGGCCATCGCCCGTGATTTGCTTGCTGAGGCAATGCAACGATTAAATGCTGAAGGTTTCAGGATTGTAATGCATGTGCATGATGAAGTGGTTGCAGAAACTCAAAATCCTGACGATTTGGGCAGGATGTGTGAAATCATGGGGCAGGTGCCTGAATGGGCAAACGGACTATTACTCAGAGCAGACGGCTTTGTCTGTGATTTTTATAAAAAAGAATAAAAGAGATTAATGAAGAGGGACCTTGGAATTGTATTGTTCAAGGCTTAAACGAAAGTGCTGATAGCGTAAGGAGGATTACATGGGAATTAATAAATTTAATCTAGAAGGTTACTATGACCCCACAGCTTATGAAGCTCTTACACAAATAGAAGTAGAGGCAAAGAAAAATCCATATAGGCCTATAGTATTTATCTGCTCTCCTTTTGCAGGAGACACAGAAAGGAACATCTGCAGGGCACAGGGCTACAGCCGCTTTGCTGTAAGCAGGAACTACATTCCCTTTGCCCCTCATCTTTTATTTCCTCAGTTTCTGGATGATGAAGATAAATCTCAACGTGAACTCGGACTGTTCTTTGGAATGGTGTTTTTGGGCAAGTGCCAGGAAATGTGGGTTTTTAAGGTCTGTAACAATATTTCAAAAGGAATGGCTGTTGAAATAGAAAAAGCTAAGCAACGGAAAATACCAATCAGGTATTTTAATGAGTGGTGCGAGGAGGTCGATTCCTGATGAAGATAGCAGTCGGCAATAGCCGCATGGACAAAAAGTGGAAAAACAAAAACGTAACATGGGAGGAATTTCTCCAACGAGTAAGCAAAGCAATCCGAACCACTGAAACAGTGGCTGAATATAAAAAACTGTCAAAGTCGCAACAGGACGAGCTCAAAGATGTAGGCGGGTTTGTCGGAGGTCAGCTCAAGGACGGCAGGAGGAAAAACGGCAACGTCCTGTGCCGTTCCATGCTTACATTGGATATGGACTATGCCCCGCAGGGTATATGGGATGAGATCAGTATGTTTACTGACTACAGATGCTGCATCTACTCCACACACAAACACACCCCGGAAAGTCCAAGACTTAGGCTTATCATTCCGCTTTCCAGGGAGATTTCAGAGGAAGAGTACCCTGCAGTAGGACGAATGGTGGCTAAGGATATCGGACTTGATTATTTTGATGATACGACATATGAACCCGCAAGACTTATGTTCTGGCCTTCTACCTCCTCGGACGGGGAATTTGTGTTTGAGCAGACCGATGGGGAATTGCTTAATCCGGATGAATACCTCAAGCGTTACAAGGACTGGAGGGATACCAGCCAATGGCCTGTTTCATCAAGGCAATCGGAAGTGGTGAGACGCAGCATAGGGAAGCAGGCAGACCCACTGACCAAAGAAGGGGTTGTCGGTACTTTCTGCAGAGCCTATTCCATAGAGGATGCAATAGATGTTTTTCTTCAAGGGATATATGAACCGAGTGTGATGGAAGGAAGATATGATTACGTTCCCGCCGACTCCTCTGCGGGACTTGTTATATATGACGGTAAATTTGCTTACAGCCATCATGCAACAGATCCGGCTTGTGGAAAGCTGTTAAACGCCTTTGATTTGGTGCGCATCCACCGCTACCATGGTTTAGATGATAAGGTGTTAGAGAATACATCGCCCGGCAATCTGCCATCCTTCAAGGCAATGGTGGAATTTGCAGTAAAGGATGACAGGGTGAAACGGCTGCTTGCCGAGGAAAGAGCAGCCCAGGCTGCAGAGGAGTTTACTGATGATGAATCTGATCCTGACTGGCAGACTAAACTTGAATTGGACAAAAAGGGTGAGGTGAAGAACACCCTTCGCAATCTGATTCTTATTTTGGAGAACGATGAAAAGCTTAAATCCATTGTATTTAACCAGTTAAGTGATGGCATGGAGATAAAGGGAGAGATTCCCTGGCATCATCCCTCAAAGTTCTGGCGGGATGCAGATGATGCACAGCTGATCAGTTATATTGACAGCCATTATGGTTCATTTACAGCACGAAACTTCGACATTGCTGTGGCAAAGGTTACAGATGACCGTTCCTACCATCCAATCCGTGAGTTTATAGCAAACCTTCCGGAATGGGACGGGATTGAAAGGGTTGACACCTTGCTGATTGATTACCTAGGGGCAACAGATAATGAGTATGTCCGTGCTGTTACAAGAAAGATTCTGTGTGCAGCCATTGCACGTATCCTAGAGCCGGGATGCAAGTTCGATTCCATGTTGGTATTGAATGGACCACAGGGTGTCGGAAAAAGCACACTCATAGCCAAGCTTGGAAACGAGTGGTTTTCAGACAGTCTGAGCCTTAACGACACAAAGGACAAGACAGCTGCCGAAAAGCTACAAGGCTACTGGATACTTGAAATTGGAGAGCTTGCCGGTCTTAAAAAGGCAGAGGTTGAAACACTGAGAAGCTTTTTATCAAGACAGAATGATATATACCGTGCAAGCTTCGGCAAAAGAGCCACTCCCCACTTGAGACAGTGTGTGTTCTTTGGAACCACCAATGCTGAAAAGGGATACCTTCGTGACACAACGGGAAACAGAAGGTTCTGGCCTGTGAAAACTCCGGGCGGGTCCAAAAGGATGTCATGGCAGCTTACCAGTGAGGAAATCCTGCAGATATGGGCTGAGGTTCTGGTCTACACCAAAGCTGGTGAGCAGTTATACCTTGAACCAAGGCTTGAGACCTTTGCAAAAGAGGAGCAGCGTGAAGCGTTGGAAAGCGATGAACGTGAAGGTCTGGTACGTGACTACCTTGAAATGCTACTGCCGGAAGGCTGGGATAAGATGGGTGCATTTGAGAGACGCAATTACTTCTGCGGTTCGGAATTTGGGGAGACCAAGAGAGAAGGCATCTATCGTAGGGAGTCTGTTTCAAATATTGAAATATGGTGTGAGTGTTTTGGCAAAGAAAGAGCCAACTTAAAGCGTCAGGACAGCAACGAGATATCTGCTATCATGGCCAAAATCGGAGGCTGGAGCGGTCTTGTTAAAAAGGAGCGTATTGCAAATTACGGTGCACAATGGCTCTATCTCCCCCAAAATCCACCTGCGTGGAGTAAAAGGAACAAATAAGGAACATATATGGAACGCAATGGAGATAAGGGTTAATTCCAATAGAACGAAAACCTGACTTCGGCACATACCATCGGAACAGGCGGCAGCCCCTTTAGTAATACACGGCTTAATATCCTGTGTTCCATTGTTCCAATAACTACTATTAAAAATAATTATATAAATAAATACAGATATAGGACACGCAAACACGTAAATACGCGCGTAAAGGACTTTTTGGATTTGGGGAACACAAAAGGAGAAGAAAAATGCGAGAAAAAATAATAGAAAGACATCTGGTGGTAGAGGCTAAAAAAACTGGAGGACTTGCACTAAAGTTTATATCACCCGGCTTTGATGGAATTCCTGACAGACTTGTGCTTCTACCAAAAGGAAGAATAGCTTTTGTCGAACTAAAAAGACCTGGTGAAAAATTAAGACCGCTTCAGGTAAAAAGAAAAATACAGTTGGAATCACTCGGTTTTTTGGTTTACTGCATTGACGGCATAGAACAGATTGGAGGTGTACTTGATGAAATACAAGCCACATGAATACCAGACCTATGCAACCAATTTCATTTTAAACAATCCAATTGCAGCAATTCTATTAGAGATGGGCCTTGGGAAAAGTGTAATTACTCTTAACGCTATAAATGACCTCCTATTTGACAGCTTTGAAATTATTAAAGTACTTGTAATCGCACCTCTAAGAGTTGCAAGAGACACATGGACTGCTGAAATTGCTAAATGGGAGCATCTTAAAAACATCAGAACGTCAGTGGCAATCGGTACGGAAAAACAGCGCCGTGACGCATTACTAGCGGATGCTGATATATACCTAATAAATCGTGAAAATGTTAAGTGGCTGGTGGAAAATTTCAGATTTGATTTTGACATGCTGGTAATTGATGAACTGTCATCCTTCAAAGACCATGGTTCTCAAAGGTTCAAGGCACTCAGAAAGGTAAGACCAAATGTTAAGCGTATTGTTGGGCTTACTGGCACTCCGGCACCAAACGGTCTGATGGATTTATGGGCAGAAATAGGAATCCTTGATATGGGACAGCGTCTTGGCAGATTTATTGGTGGCTACCGTGAAAGATACTTCATGCCCGACAAGAGAAACCAGACAACAATCTTTTCATACAAGCTCCGTGAGGGTGCGGAGGAAGCTATCTATGAGAAAATTTCGGACATCTGTATAAGCATGAAAAGCCTAGACTATCTGAAAATGCCAGAGTGTGTGATAAACAATTTAGAGGTGGAGATGTCCGCTAACGAAGCTAAACTATACCAAAAGCTTAAAAAAGACATGATTTTGCCTTTTAATGAAGGAGACATTGATGCAAAAAGCAGTGTAGGTCTTTCGAATAAGCTTTTGCAGATGGCAAACGGTGCGGTTTATGATGAAATCGGAAATGCAAAATATATACATGACCGAAAGCTTGATGCACTTGAAGATTTGGTTGAAGCGGCAAATGGGAAACCGGTACTGATTGCCTATTGGTTCAAACATGACATACAGCGCATCTGTGAGAGGTTTTCTGCTGTTAAATTGGATACTTCGGAAGATATATCAAAGTGGAATGCGGGAGAAATATCGATTGCGATTATTCACCCGGCTTCTGCAGGACATGGTCTCAATTTACAAGTGGGCGGCTCAACTTTGATATGGTTTGGATTGACTTGGAGCCTTGAACTATATCAGCAGACAAATGCAAGATTATGGCGACAAGGTCAGAAAAACACTGTTGTAATTCATCATATCATAACAAAAGGAACTATTGATGAGGATGTTCTGAAAGCCTTGGTTAGTAAGGAGGATACACAGGAAGCCTTAATTGAGGCAGTAAAAGCGAATTTGTGTGGAGGAGGTTGAATGCGATGACAAAGAAAGAATTATCGCAGCTATATTATTTAAACCGTGAAATAGTACAGTTACAGGAGAGACTGTCACAACTAGATAGCTTAGCCACATCCTCCACTCAAAAAATTACTGGTATGCCTTTTGGGACTGGAGTATCTGACATGGTTGGACGGTATGCTACAGAAATTGCAGATTTAAAAGCCTTGTTGGATTTGAATCTTAAAAAGTGTTTCTACGAACTTAACAAGCTAAATCATTACATAGAAAGTGTAGAAGATGTTCAGATGCGGATGATACTAAGCTTGAGATATATAAATGGTTTGAGTTGGGTTCAAGTAGCAGCCAGTATTGGTGGAGGTAACTCCGATAAGACAGTGCAAATGGCTGTCAATCGATTTTTGAAGAAAAATTAAAGTTGTTACTTTTGTTACTTTTATCTGTGATAAGATTGAAATATGAAAGAAGAACCTCAAGAGTGGATGTAAAAACCGGGGGTTCTTCTTTTGTATTTGCAGGCAGTGTGCGTTGCTCCTTTCAAACATTGCCTGCATCTTAATTCAATTTTGATGGGAGCTGAATAAAATGCCAATGAAACCGCTTAAACCCTGCAAGCACCCAGGTTGTCCCGAACTGACAATCGGTTGCTATTGTGATAAGCATAGCAGCTTAAAAAATAACAAACGTGAGAGTGCAGAAAGACGTGGCTATGACAGCAGATGGAGAGTAGCAAGAAAAGGGTACTTAATCAGCCACCCTTTATGTGTATCTTGCCTTAAGGATAAAAAGATGGTGAAGGCTGAGGTTGTTGACCACATTGTTCCCCATAGAGGTAACAAGACACTCTTTTGGGATGAGAGCAACTGGCAGGCACTTTGCAAGAAGTGTCATGATAGGAAGACAATGACCGAGGATAGATATCAGGAGTATAAATATTAATGCGTAAAGGTTAGCCAACCCCCCTAGGGGGTATAAAATCTCTGCAAACCTCAGAGCCGCAACCGCCGCCCCCCTCGACGCGAATTTTCGCAGAATTAAGCAAGGGGGGATATCATTTAAGATGGTAATAGGGATGAAAAGCCACAAGCCAAGGTGCATACGGGATATTTCGTTTTGCAAAAAGGTATTAATGTCCTGTTTGGTTTAATCACTTGAAAGTTCTGATAAATCAAGGGTTTTAGAATAACTTTAGTATACAAACACTAATAATGAAAACGCTTAAAAGACTATGAAAAATAGTTGTTTTAAGCGTTTTTTGCATTGTTTGTAAAATACTGTTTACGCAGAAAGGGATAAAGCATGACTGAGGTTGAGAAGCAGCAGATACATGAACTAAGGCTTAAAGGAATAGGGTACAAGGCTATTGCCGCAATACTTGGTATTTCAAGAGACAGTATCAGAGGCTATTGTAAGCGCAACGGTCTTGCCGGAGATTCAAAGGCTGTAACACTCAATGTAAAGGAGCAAATAAATCAGCATCTCATATGTGCCTGCTGTAGTAAGCCACTTGTTCAAAATCAGCGGGGAAGAAGTAAACGGTTCTGCTCTGAAGAATGTCGCAGGAGATGGTGGAATGAAAATTGGGATAAGCGAAATAAAAAAGAATCCGCCATATACAAATACATTTGTCCCAACTGCAGCAAGGAATTCAGCTGCTATGGTAATCCAAACAGAAAATATTGTAGCCACAACTGTTATATAAAATCAAGGTTTTGGAAGGATGAGGAAGATGGAATTTAAAAAACTAAAAATAGATACCCTAGTGCCTGCTGAATATAATCCGAGGAAAAAACTAAAGCCCGGGGATTCTGAATTTGAAAAAATAAAGAACAGCATAAATGAGTTTGGATATGTGGACCCAGTTATAGTAAATAAGGACTTAACGGTGATTGGCGGACATCAGAGAATATCAGTACTGAAAACATTGGGCTTTAATGAAATTGACTGTGTAATTATAGATATTGATAAGACAAAGGAAAAGGCTTTAAATATAGCTCTTAACAAAATCAGCGGCGAATGGAATAAAGAACTGCTGGCTGACTTGATTAAGGATTTACAGTTGTTGGATTACAATGTATCCTTTACCGGGTTCGACCCTCCTGAGACAGATCAGCTTTTTAATGATGTACACTCGAAGGAAGTCAAGGAGGATGACTTCGATGTAGAGGAAACTTTGAAAGAACCGGCTATTACACAGAAAGGCGATGTTTGGCTCCTTGGCAGGCACAGGCTCGTATGTGGAGACAGCACCGATCCGAATGTATATGATGTTTTGATGGATGGTCAGAAAGCAAATCTTGTTGTAACGGACCCGCCGTATAATGTAGCTTACGAGGCAAAGGCAGGAAAGATACAAAATGATAACCTAAAGAATGAGGAATTTTACGATTTCCTCTTAAAGGCTTTCACTAATATGGCAGAGTCTATGGAAAAGGATGCATCAATATATGTGTTCCATGCAGACACAGAGGGTTTAAATTTCAGAAAGGCATTCAAGGAAGCAGGTTTGTATTTGTCAGGTGTGTGCATTTGGGCTAAGCAAAGCTTAGTGCTTGGCAGGAGTCCTTATCAGTGGAAACATGAGCCAGTACTTTTCGGATGGAAGAAGGACGGCAAACACAACTGGTATGGAGACAGAAAGCAGAGTACCATTTGGAACTTTGACAGGCCATCGAAAAATGATCTACATCCGACAATGAAGCCCATTGCACTGTGTGCTTACCCTATAACCAACAGCAGTATGAGTAACTGCATAGTTCTTGACCCATTTGGTGGAAGCGGTTCAACCTTGATGGCTTGTGAGCAGACAAACCGTATCTGCCACACTATTGAACTGGATGAAAAGTATTCTGATGTCATCGTAAAAAGATACATAGATTTCAATGGGAACTCAGAGGAAGTGTTTCTTCTCAGGAATGGAATGAAAATTACATACAATGAGGTGGTGGCTGCTAATGTGTAAACTTACACTTGGAAGCCTTTTTGATGGAAGCGGAGGTTTTCCTTTAGGCGCAGTAATTAATGGAATCCTTCCTGTATGGGCAAGTGAAATTGAACCTTTCCCTATACGAGTAACAACAAAGAAACTTCCCTTTGTAAAGCATTACGGGGATATTAAAAAAATAAATGGTGCGGAAATTGAGCCTGTGGACATTATAACCTTCGGCTCTCCCTGCACCGACATGTCTGTGGCAGGAAAAAGAGCAGGGCTTGACGGAAAACAGTCAGTTCTGTTCTATGAAGCCATCAGAATTATAAAGGAAATGAGGTGTAAAACCAATGGGATGTATCCACGATTTATCGTGTGGGAGAACGTGCCGGGTGCATTCTCAAGCGGAAAGGGAGAGGACTTCAGGGCAGTCCTTGCAGAAATTGCAAAAATCAAAGATGAAGCGACTGATGTTCCTATGCCTGAAAAGGACAAATGGATGTGCGCAGGTGAAATCCTGGGAGATGATTTTTCCATTGCCTGGCGAACAATTGACGCTCAATTTTGGGGAGTCGCCCAAAGACGCCGTAGAATCTACCTTGTCGCAGATTTTGCAGACAGATGTGCCGGGAAAATAC
>JAEZIU010000165.1 GCA_023436485.1 Bacillota bacterium
TAAGTACATGTTATTGTAATGAATCCAGTCTGCTTCTGGCATATTTCACATAAGATGAGTTTGGATAGTCTTTTATAAGTTTTGTATATGTTTCTGCTCCCTTTTGAGGCTGATTATTTGCCACATAGCTTTTACCTAAAACGTAGAGAGCCTTATCTCCAAAAGGCCATTTTGCTCCATAAGTAAATACTTTTTCAAGTTTTTGAATTGCTTCATTGTATTTCTTTTTATTAAATTGACTAGTTCCCTCTAAAGTTAATTGATTTGCTGCGTTTTTCATTACATTAGCTTTAATGGAATCATATTTCTTTTTGTTATCTACTGACAAATCCTTTGCCGGTATTGCTAAAAGTTTATCTGCAGCTTCAATATATTTATATTGCCCATATAACCCCGATACTTGGGATAACTGAGAGGACAGCTGTACTTGCTTTAGTTTTAAATTGGCAGCGTCCAAATCTTTTTTCAGTTTCTCATTTTGAGCCACTACTCTATCGTATTTTTGATTCAGTTCGGTATTTACAGTTTTATCAGGTCCGCTTTCCTCACCACGGGTATTTTTATAAGCTGCCATAAAAACTACTATTGCAGCTACAAGACATATAACGCTTAAAATGTTTATGGTTACCGCAATTGAAGGCTTCTTTAACTGCGATCCTAAATTTTTGAACAATACATATTCTGCCTGTACTTCTTCGTTAGAAGACTTCTTTGGCTTATCGGACTTGGTTTTTGATACCGGCTTCTGTGGCTTTACTTCGGCTTTTACTGCTTTGTTATTGCCACTGCCCTTTCCGGATGTATTTCCTCTGCCTATATAATTCAAATATTCTGCTGCTTTATCTGAATTGCCCTCGGCGTCTGCTACTCTGCCTAAAAGCTCTTGTGCCTTTTCTATCTGGTTTGTATACGCATAACACAATCCCAATAAATTAACTGCATCATAAAAATCCGGATTAACTGAAATGACCTTCTTCAGTTCAATCATGGCTATATCTTCGCTGCCGGTTCGCAGATTTTCTATGGCTTTATTGTACCCTTTTACGGAGGCTATTACGTTTTCGGACACGTTCTTTTCCTGGGATAGTTTTTCTATGTCAATAGGAGTAAAATTTCTGATTTCCTGTTTTAAATCCATAACAAAAGCTCCCTTCAAAGTGTTTAACCTTTTCTATTTATAATGTCCTCTTATTTCTCCAATCATATAAAGTGAACCAAAAGCGCAGATAACGCTTTCCCTATCTGCAAGTCCAACTGCAAGCTTTAAACCATTCTCTATACTCAGTCCATCTATTACGTGGTTTGAGTATGACTTTAAAATTTCAGCCAGTTCAGCGGATGGGACGGCTCTCTCATTATTGGGAGTGACGGTAATAATAGTATCTGCTTTACTGCTCAACATATCCATTATGCCATTAAAATCCTTGTCCCGTAAAAAGCCTACTATAAAAATCTTTTTCTTTTGTGTAAAATACTTGTCCAATGCGACATCCAGAGCCTGACCACCCTCAAGGTTATGTGCCCCGTCTATCATGATCAAAGGATTTTTATTAATTATTTCCAGTCTTCCGGGCCATATTGTATTTTCCATACCATCCACTATATTCCTATGAGATATAGCAAATCCTTTATTACACAAAATTTCGCAGGTATCAATTGCAACCGCGGCATTTCTCATCTGATGGTCACCCAATAAACCAATTTTTATATTGTGATAATCTTTATAATCAAAAATCTGTCCTTCTAAACTAAAAGATTTTTCAGATATTGTTGAAAAATCTACTTTATGTATTTTTGCATTTTTTTCTTTAGCGACCTTATTTATTACTTCTTCGGCTTCTTGCTGCTGAGGATAAAGCACTACACTTCCGTTTTGCTTTATTATGCCTGCCTTATGATATGTAATCTCACCAAGGGTTTCACCCAATCTATCCATATGATCCATGCTGATTGTAGTAATAACAGATGCTTCAGGCATGTCTACCACATTCGTCGAATCTACAATACCCCCAAGGCCTACTTCCAATACTACGAAATCACAGTTCTTTCTGTAAAAATACTCCATTGCAGCAGCTGTAATAATTTCAAATTCTGTAGGATGTTCGAACCCGTCACTGACCATTCGAGTAATACAATCCCTTATTTGAGAAATCAGTTCAGCCAACTCATAATTTGATATCTCAGAGTTGTTTACTTTAATTCTCTCGGTAAATCGTTGAATATAAGGAGAAGTAAACATTCCTGTCCTGTATCCCGATTCAATTAAAATACTGCTGATAAATGCTGTTGTGGAACCCTTGCCATTTGTTCCGGCTATATGGATAAACTTTAGTTTTTTATGGGGATTGCCCATTAAATCCAAAAGTTTGGTAATTCTGTCAAGTCCAAATATACTTCCAAACTTCAGGGTACCATGTAAATATTCCAATGAATCTTCATAATTCATGGTAAACCTCCAAACACTATAACCTATAGGTAAATATATATAATATAAGTAAACAATAGCAGTTTTTTTATAACCAGTCAATGTGAAACAGCCAAGGCATATTAACGCATGTTATTGTCCAACAGATTTTTTAATTCTGCCAAACTTTTTGAAGTATTTATTCCCATACTTCCAAGCATTATATGATCAAAAATAACCATGCTGCACTTGTTAGTACGTTCTTCTTCATCCTCTCCCGTAAAGGTTTCCAAATCACTAAATTTCCCTGAAAAATAGTACCTTACTCCGTACTCAGGAATCACATCTGTGAATTCTTCATTTCCCCAAAGATTATCGTCCGCAAAAACATAGATTTTCAAACCCTCAACTTTTTTACTTTCAATAGGAACTGATAAGAATGAACGTTTCTTGTCGTAATGAACGTTATTTATTATATAGTTCAGGCTCATTTTCTCTAAAGCATCTGTCAGACGTCCAAGTATATAATTCTTTTTTTCCTCATCTAAAGTCATCAGCGAACTGTCTATTTCAATAATTATATTTTCATTGCCTTTAAGTGCTGATATTATTTTATTACTGGCACTTTTGTTGTCCGGTTTTTTTGAGGAATACGAAATTGTAAAATCAGATAATGCACCTTTTGTTTTTTTATTTTCAGATAGCTTTATTTTAATTGATTTCTCCATATTTATCTCCTTAAAAAATCCTGTTATTGCTTAAATTATATACTTAGCTTTAAACAATGTGAATATACTTAGGATACTTACCGAAAAAAATAAACATATGACTTTTTAACGGTCATATGCTTATTTCTAATTTTATATTAAAATTTGTATACTTTACTTACCAAGTCTTGCTTCCAGTTCCTTCTTCTGTTCTTCATAGCCGGGTTTTCCAAGGAGTGCGAACATATTTTTCTTATAAGCCTCAACACCGGGCTGGTTAAACGGATTAACAGCAAGAAGATAACCGCTTATTCCGCAAGCCTTTTCAAAGAAGTATACAAGGTTTCCGAAATAATATTCATTAAGTTCAGGAACATTAACAATAAGATTTGGTACTCCGCCATCTGTATGTGCAAGGAGTGTTCCTTCAAACGCCTTATTGTTAACAAAAGCCATTTCTTTTCCCGCAAGGAAATTAAGACCGTCGATATCGTCTTTATCTTCCTTTATTGTTATGCTTTTCTTAGCCTTACCAACATTTATAACAGTTTCAAACAGGTTCCTCAAACCATCCTGTACATACTGTCCCATGGAATGAAGGTCAGTTGTAAAATCAACCCCTGCAGGGAAAATTCCCTTCTGATCCTTTCCTTCACTTTCTCCGTAAAGCTGCTTCCACCATTCTGTAAAGAAATGAAGTGACGGTTCATAGTTAACCATAATCTCAATAGTTTTATTCTTGTTATAAAGTGCATTTCTTGCAGCTGCATATCTGTAACAATCATTGTTCTTGAAATCGAAATCCTTATAATGATTGTATGCGTCGAGAGCTCCCTTCATAATCATATCAATGTCTGCACCGCAAACAGCGATTGGCAGAAGTCCTACAGCTGTCAGAACTGAAAATCTGCCGCCTATATCATCAGCAATTACAAAGGATTCGTAGCCTTCTTCATCAGCAAGTTTCTTTAAAGCTCCTCTTGCCTTGTCAGTAGTAGCATATATTCTTTTCTGAGCTTCCTGCCTGCCATATTTGTTTTCCATATATTCCTTGAATATTCTGAAAGCGACTGCAGGTTCAGTTGTTGTACCTGATTTTGATATAACGTTAACTGATATTTCTTTTCCTTCAATTAATTCCAAAAGGTCAGAAAGGTAAGTTGAACTTATATTATTTCCTACAAAGTATATTTCTGGGGTTTTTCTCTTATCCTTTGGCAGCATATTGTAAAAAGAATGCGAAAGCATTTCTATTGCTGCTCTTGCACCCAGATATGAACCGCCGATTCCTATAACTATCAGCACATCAGAATCGGACTTGATTTTCTCAGCTGACTTCTTTATACGTGCAAATTCGTCTTTATCATAATTTAAAGGTAGATCAACCCATCCTAAAAAATCACTTCCCGGGCCATTTTTTTCGTGAAGCATTTTATGTGCCTGTTCTACGTAGCCTTCAAAATAGTTAATCTCGTAATCGCTTACAAAGCCTGAAGCTTTGGAGCTGTCAAATGTTACTCTTTCCATAAGTACCCTCC
>JAEZIU010000185.1 GCA_023436485.1 Bacillota bacterium
GCTCCTATCCAATATGGAGGTTCCAATAAAAGAGGTTGAATTGCTTACTGCTACAGAATGTGCAAAAATAGTCAAAGATTTTAATGATACAACAGTGGAATATTCTAAAAGTAATATGTCTCTTCATAAAATGTTTGAAAAGCAGACTTCACTTACCCCGGATAATGTAGCAGTAAGCTTCGTTTCAGAGCATAACGGTAAATGTGTTGCACAAAATATCACATTTAAAGAATTAAATGATAAATCCAACAAGTTGGCAAGGCTGTTAAGGAAAAAAGGAGTAACGCCCAACAGTATTATAGCTATAATGCCACGCCAATCTTATGAGGTGGTACTAGGTATACTGGCTATTCTAAAAGCTGGAGGAGCATACCTTCCCATTGACCCTGAATACCCTCTGAATAGAATAAACCTGATATTGGAAGACAGTGAAACCAATATGCTATTGACAAATAGTGATATTGCAGACAAAGTCCAATTTAATGGAGAAATTGTACATATAGATAATGAAGATATGTACCACACAAATGAAGATAATCTTGAGGAAATAAACGGGCCGGAAGATTTAGCGAGTGTTATATATACATCAGGTTCAACCGGGACACCTAAAGGTGTATTAGTAAAACACAAAAATATGGTAAACTTTGCAAACTGGCGTATTAGCAATTATAACTACAATACTAAGGATGTATCCCTTCAATTACTTTCCGTTGCCTTTGACGGTTTTGGTTCAATTTTTTATTCAAGCCTGTTGTCCGGCGGTACACTAGTAATTATAGAAGAAGCAAGCCGGATGAACTACAACTTTATAAGAAATGTATTGGAGGACAGAAAAGTAACTAATATGTGCCTTGTACCATCTATGTACAGAGCTATTCTTGAGGGGGCAAAGAGTAAACAACTGCGGACTGTCAGATTTGTAACCCTTGCAGGGGAAAAGGCTGATGAGAGTCTTATAGATATGAGTAATTACATTAATCCTGAAATTGTCATATCAAATGAATACGGCCCAACTGAGAATACTATTGCCACTACTGCCTATAAAGGAATGACAAGGGACACCACATCAGTTATTGGAAAGCCTATATCAAATCATTGTGCATTTATTGTAAATGGGGATTTAAACCTTGTTCCTATAGGTGTTCCCGGTGAACTATGTGTTTCGGGTGCGGGTATTACGGGAGGTTATCTAAAGCGTCCTCAGCTAACTGAAGAAAAATTTATATCTATACCAATTAATAATGCTTCAATTAAAATTTACAGAACCGGGGACAGGGCTAAATGGCTTGATGACGGAAATATAGAGTTTCTGGGCAGAGTTGACTATCAGGTGAAGGTAAGAGGTTTCAGAATAGAACTGGGTGAGATTGAGAACAGCCTGTTAAGCTATGAGCCTGTAAAAGAATGTATTGCATTGGTCAATGAAGATAGCAAAGGCAGCAAATACATATGTGCATACATTGTTTCAGATATGGATTTGACTGCGGTAGAACTCAGGGATTACCTATCTGGCATGCTGCCGGAATATATGATACCCTCGCAATTTATAAAGCTTCCGGAAATTCCGCTGATGCAAAATGGGAAAGCAGACAGAAAGGCACTTGCAAAATACACAGAAAATATAGCCACAGGGGTGGAATATTTGGCACCTGTAAATAATCAGGAAGAAAAACTTACAGCCATATGGCAGGATGTATTGGCCTTGGAAAAAGTAGGAGTAAATGACAGATTTTTTGATATTGGCGGAGATTCCATGAAAGCAGTTAAAATATCTGAACTATGTTTAGAAATTGGGATGAAAATATCAGCAAAGGATATTTTTACCCACAGAACCATTGCGAAAATAGTACAAGGTGTAAATTTTGATACTGTAAAGTGTGATAATCCGAATACTACAGGTATAGTTTTTAATGAACAAGTTGGTACTAAAAAACTCAAAATAAACCTCCAGCGAGAAATAACGACTTATTTGCACAGGTCGCTGCCTTTATGCGCAATCCTTTCCCGTGAAGAAAATTATAAATGGTTTAATCAGCACTATATTGAAATCTTTTCGATAACATACCAAAATGGTTTTTCAAGACTTGAATTTCTTGAAGAAAAAAATAATTACGATGATGTATTTCAAGAGGTCTTTCTAAAATTTGAGGAAATACCTGATATCCTGCAATTTATAAAGGACAAAATTGACTCAGGGATATATGTTTCAGTGCACATAGACGAATATTGTCTTCCACAGAAGGGAAGTTACAAAACAAGTCACTTTGTACATCCGTCTTTAATATATGGCTATGATAACTCACAAAAAAAGCTTATGGCAATAGGGTTTGACTCTGAAATGATATTCAATGAAATTACTTTTAATTTCAATGATTTTGTTGAAGCATATGAATCTGCCAAGGTACATTACGGTGTGTTCGCACCGTGGGCGGAAACGGAAGCCGTACAGTTGCTTATTCCACGGAAACTTGGCAAAGATTATGAATTTGATATAGACAATGTCCTGTTGAGTATTGACAACTACCTTACTTCCTCTGATGTAAACAGCGACAAAATAAATAAACTGGTATCTCAGGATGAAATGCAAACTTTTGGTGAGTTAAAGTATGGTGTTGATGTGTATGGTGTCATAGTACAAGGCCTTGAAAAGCTGGCCAGTGATATTATGAAGGGCCTTGACGTACAAAGTATCATCGAACAGTGCAAAGAAAAAGCTGTGGCTGACATCATGCCATCAATGGACTATAGAAGTATGCATTTGCTATATGAGCATAAAAAGTGCATTTATAACAGAATAGGTTATATTATTGATAATTTCGGCTCTTCGGAAGTATTAAACCAATTAACGGATAAATATCTTAAAATGGTAGAAGCACTCAATACTGCAAGACTTATATTCTTTGAACTTGAGAGTATGTTTAACGCAGGCTTTGACCCAAATAAAATTGATTTTAACGAATTGTTTCAGTCCTTTCAGCAAATGACGGCTGCAGTTAAATCAGCAGGAGATGAGGAAAGGATATTACTCAGGCAGATTTATACAGAAATTAAGAACAACCTTAACGGAGGAAGATAAGTATGTCAAAAGTATTCTTTTTCAATATTCCTTTTCACGGACACGTTAATCCAAGTTTGGGACTGGCACAAGAACTGGTAAAAAAGGGAGAAAAAGTTATATATTACGGAATAGACAGTTTCAGGGAAAAGATTGAAAGTACCGGGGCCACGTTCAGAAGCTACGGAGAAGAATTTTATCTGGACGATAATTTTGTTACCTATAATTTAACTGAATTGTTCAAAGTTCATATGGAACTCACGGAATTGATAATGGATAAACTGCTTCAGGATATTGAAAGAGACAAGCCGGATTACATTGTACATGACTCTTTGGCAACATGGGGCAAATGTGCGGCAGCGGCTGCGGGTATCCCGGCAGTTGACACTTTTACTACATTAGTACTGGCACCGGACGGATTTTTGCTTACTGCAGGCTTTATTCTTAGTTTTGCTCTTGCCATGATAACCAATATACCAAATGTATTAAAAATACAAAAAATAAGAAGGAATTTAAAAAATAAATATAACGTACATATCGAAAGCCTTGTGGATATTTTATGCAACAGGCAAAATCTGAATCTGGTGTACACATCTGACCTGTTTCAACCTAATCGGGAGGCTCTGGGAAATGAATATAAGTTTATAGGACCAACCAGTATGTTCAGAAAAGAAGATATATCAGAATTTAAAATTGACAGGCGAGGAAACAGACCGTTGTTATTTATTTCCATGGGAACAATATTCAATAACAACAGGGAGTTCTTTGATAAATGCACAGAGGCTTTCGGGGATATGGAGCTGGATGTATTAATGTCTGTAGGCAAAAACATTAATATATCGTCTCTCTCAATTCCTGAAAACTTTACAGTAAAGCCTTACAACGAAATTCCACAACTAGAGGTACTCAAAGAATGTAGTATTTTCATGACTCACGGTGGAATGAACAGTACTCATGAAGGGCTTTACAACGGTGTCCCGTTGGTTATAATACCTCAACAGCAGGAGCAGGCTCATGTTGCAATGCAGGTAGTAAGAACTAAAAGTGGAATTAGTCTCAAAAATTCCCAAATTACACCGGCTTTGCTTAAACAATCGGTAGAAAAAATTATGTCTGACCGTTCATACAAGGAAAATGCACTGAAAGTGAGAGATTCTTTTATTGATGCCGGGGGCCCTGAAAGGGGAGTCAACGAGATATTTGCGTACGTAAGCAAGAAGAAAATAATTTCTTCTGTTTCTGAAATAGGAGGCTAATATGTCAAAAGTATTTTTTTTCAGCATACCATTTTCGGGGCATGTTAATCCCGGTATAGGACTAGCCAAAGAATTAGTGGAAAAAGGGGAAGAGGTCATATACTACTGTACTGACAGCTTCAGGGAAAAGATTGAAAGTTCGGGGGCTGTATTTAGAAGCTATGGAGATAAATTTTACCTGAATGATGATTTTGTTACACACAACAATATTGAAATATTCAGAGTTCACATGGAGTTAAGTGAACTGATAATGGAACAATTGCATAACGATATAAAACGGGACAAGCCTGACTACATAGTTCATGATTTTATGTCTACATGGGGAAAACATGCGGCCCAAGCATCAAATATACCCGCTGTTAATATGTATACAACATTTGTGGAAAGGCCGGAAGGAATTTTAAATACAGTTGGCTTAGTTTTGGCAGTGGCATTTATGATGCTGAAAAATATTCCAAGAATGATAGATATACGAAAAATTTCCGGAAGGTTAAAAAAGAAATACAATATAAAAGTAAAAGGCTTGATTGATATTATTGACAATAAAGAGGCCTTAACACTGGTATTTACATCCCGTAAATTTCAGCCGTATTCTGAAAAATTCGGAGATGACTACAAATTTATTGGGCCTGTAAGCATGAATAGAAACGAGAAAATAAAAGGTTTCAGACTAAACAGGTCAGAAGGCAGACCTTTACTTTTTATTTCTCTTGGTACGGTGTTTAATAATGAAAGGGATTTCTTTATTCAATGTATTAAGGCCTTTGGTAACATGGATATGGATGTTCTCATGTCAGTAGGTAAGAAAATAGATATATCATCTCTTGCAATTCCCGAAAACTTTACCGTAAAGCATTTTTATGAGATACCCCAGTTAGATGTACTAAAAGAATGTGATGTATTTATTACCCATGGCGGAATGAACAGCGTCCATGAGGGACTTATGAACGGAATTCCGTTGATTGTTGTTCCACAGCAGCTGGAACAGGCTCATATGGCAAAACGGGTAGCTGAAACAGGAAGTGGAATCTATCTTGACATGGTTGAAGTTACACCGGAGTCATTAAAAGAAAGTTATAAAAAAATAACCTCTGACGATTCATATGGTAAAAAAGCTGATGAAATGAAGGATTCATTTTTGAAAGCAGGGGGACCTGAGCGTGCCGCAGAGGAGATATTTTCTTATATAAAAAAGCATCAATAGGATGACATAATTAAAAAGAAAGGGTGTTGGATATTTATGATAGAAAAACAGAATGTAGGGCAAATTGAGGGGATACTGGCAAATATCTGGAAGGAAGTACTTCATGTAGAGACATTAGATGTAAATGACAGATTCTTTGATTTGGGAGGAGATTCATTCAAGGCTGAAATGATATCGGACATTTGTTTGGAAAAGGGTATTCAGGTAACACCCAACGATATTTTTAACTATAGGACAATTTCAGAAATCGCCCAAAATACACATACTGCTGATAATTCAGAAAAAGAAACAGTTAAAGATCATAATAAAGCAACAGAAAAAAAGCTGAAAATAAAGTATCAAAGGGATATTACAACGTATTTGCATAGGTCTATTCCTCTATGTGCTATTTTATCAGATGACAGGTATTATACTTGGTTTAATGAGCACTATATTCAATTATTTTTCATTACGTACAATAACAGTTTTTCAAGATTGGAGTTTTTAGAGCCAAAAAACAACTTTGATGAAATATTTGAAGAGAAATACCTGACATACAAGGACCAACCGTCTGATATTATCGATTTTGTTGAAAAGAGCATTGACTCCGGCACATATCTTACAATAAATGTTGATGAATATTACTTGCCACAAAAGGGCAGCTACAATGAACATCACTATGTTCATCAATCAATGGTTTTTGGATATGATAAAGCGGAAAGAAAATTAATGGGTCTGGGTTTTGATACTAATATGGTATTTAAAGAGCTTGAATTTGACTATGATGATTTTGCCAAGGCATACGAATCGGCTAAGACAAATTATAAGCTCACGGCACCATGGGCAGAGACGGAAGCAATACAGTTGCTGACACCAAAGCAAACGGCAGGGGAATACAAATTTGATTTGAACAAATTCATGGAAGAAATACATAAATATCTGGATGGATCAAATAAGGATAGCTCCAGAATTACAAAACTCATACCTTTGGAAGAGCAACAAATGTGTACTGATATAAAATACGGTCCACAAATATGCAATGCAATGGTAGAAAGCCTTGAAAAGCTTGGCAGAGACATCCTTCAAGGTTTGGATGTTAAGGGGATGGTAGAGCAATTTAAGGAAAAGATGCTGGGGGACATAATGCCTGCAATTGACTACAGAAGTATCCATTTACTATATGAACATAAAAAAGGGCTTTATGACAGGTTTAAATATATTGCAAGTAAATACTACACATCAGCAAAATTAGACGACTTGTTGAGTGAGCTTAATAAACTGGTTGAAAAGATGAACACTGCAAGGCTTACATTCTTTGATTTGGAGCATATGTTAAGATTTAATTTTGATCCGGCTACTGTGAACTTTGATGATATAATGGTTTCATTTCAGAGAGTAATAGATACAATAAGAACAGCCGGGGATAGAGAAGAAGAACTATTAAAGGAGATTTGCAGAGAATTTGAAACAGGCTATAAAGGAGGGGAATAGAAATGTCCAAGGTGTTTTTTTTCAACATTCCTTTTCATGGCCATGTAAATCCCAGTTTGGGTCTGGTAAGCGAGCTGGTTAAGAGCGGCGAAGAAGTTATATATTATTGCAACGAAAGTTTCAGGGAAAAGATTGAAAGTACCGGAGCTATATTCAGGGCATACAGCAGTAAATTTTATCTTGATGAAAATTATGTAACCTATAATATTACGGACCTGTTCCGGGTTCATCTTGAATTGAGTGCATTAATACTGGATGAATTGATAGAGGATGTAAATAGAGATAATCCTGCATATATAATACATGATACTATGTGTCCTTGGGGAAAGCATTTGGCCAAAATTACAAATATACCTGCAATCAACACTTTTACAACTATAGCTTTGGAACCGGACGGATTATTCTTAACCGCCGGTTTTGTTTTGGCACTGGCTTTTAATATAGTAAAAAACATCCCTAACATGATAAAAGTCCGAAGAATCAAAAGAGTAATTGAAAGTAATTATAATATAAAAGTAAAGAGTCTGATGGATGTTGTGCTTAATAAAGAAGAAATAAATTTAGTGTATACTTCAAAGGAATTTCAGCCAAAGTCAGTAAAACTTATGAAAAATTACAAGTTCGTAGGCCCATCCAGTATGTACAGAAAAGAGAATGTACCCGAACTAAAGCTAAACAGAAACACTAAAAGACCACTGCTGTTCATATCCATGGGAACCATATTTAACAACAACATAGACTTTTTCAATACTTGCACTGAGGCTTTCGGAAACATGGAAATAGATGTTCTAATGTCAGTAGGAAAGAGCATAGATATATCTGCTTTAACAATCCCAGACAACTTTAATGTAAAATACTATTTTGAAGTTCCCCAGTTGGAAATATTAAAAGAATGCAATATATTTATGACTCATGGAGGGATGAACAGTACACAAGAAGGTCTTTTCTACGGAGTCCCGTTAATCATCATACCACAACAGCAGGAACAGGCCCATGTAGCAATGCAGGTAGTCAGAACCGGAAGCGGTATATGTTTGAAAAAATCTAAGATTACTTCTGACTTACTGAAAGATTCAGTACAAAAAATAATGTCCGACTATTTGTATAGGGAGAATGCGCTGAGAATGCGAGACTCGTTTATTAATGCCGGAGGCCCCGGGCAGGCTGTTAAGGAAATATTACTTTATGTGGGAAAGAAAAGAATAGTTCAAATGATTAAATGATTTTGTACTATTGATTATGATAAAGGTCTGGTATAATTTAGTTTGCGTCAGTTGCTAAAGAGGCATAAAAAAGTAATTGAATTCGGAGAAGGATTATGGAAAAAATACTCATTATAGAAGATAACAAAGACGTAAATTCAATGTTGTCGGAAATACTTTCAGAGGAAGGCTTTGAAGTATTCCCGGCATATACCGGAACCGATGGGTTTAAAGAGATAAAGAAGAATCCGTATGACCTGATTCTTCTTGACATAATGCTGCCGTTTAAAAGCGGTGACGAGATACTTAAAGAAGTACGTGAATTCTCGGATGTACCTGTCATCGTCATTTCAGCCAAGGATATGATTGGGACAAAAATTGATTTACTAAAAATGGGTGCTGATGACTACATAACAAAACCCTTTGACCTGGGTGAGGTTGTTGCCAGGGTTTATGCAAATCTCCGGCGTTCCCGCATAAAGACACAGTCAGAAAAAGTACTACGTTATAGGGACATGGTTATTGACATTGATTCAAAAAGGATATTGGTCAATAACACGGAGCTTGACCTGACAGCGAAGGAATACGGGATAATGGAATTGCTCATAAAGAACAGGGAGAAGGTATTTACCAAAGCCAATCTTTATGAAACCATCTGGCAGGATGCTTACCTTGGAGATGATAATGCAGTGAAAACCCACATGAGCAACCTGAGAAGTAAACTTAAAACCGCAAATTCTCAGCAAGACTACATAGAAACTGTGTGGGGACTTGGTTACCGTTTGTACAAAGAGTAAATCTTATCAAAAACCTTACATTTTTGTTTCCCGGCTTAACCTTTTCTAAACCATTAGATTCTATACTAAAAACATAGTCAGAACATTCCTTTTTAAAGGTATAGATAATGGAACTTTAAGGGAAGAAAGGGAAGTGAAAAAATGAAGGAATATGTATTAAAAACAAATAGCCTGACTAAAAGTTATCATGGTGTAAAAGTACTGGATAATGTATCTCTAGCTATAGAGGCAGGCAGAATATACGGATTGATAGGCAGGAACGGTGCCGGTAAAACGACATTTATGAGGATAATAGCCGGACTTGCTTTTCCAACCGGAGGACATGTGGAACTATTTGGTAATAAGGGAGATAAGTTGCTTGAGACCCAAAGAAAAAGAATGGGTTGCATGATTGAATATCCCGGTTTCATACCTTACATGTCAGCACAGGAAAACCTCAGATATTATCGGATAATTAAAGGTATTCCAAATGTTAACGTAGAGCAGGAGTTGCTTGAACTTGTAGGCCTTGCGGATACAGGAAAAAAGAAGGCTAAAAACTTTTCACTTGGAATGAAGCAGCGCTTGGGAATAGCCATAGCCTTGCTGGGAGAGCCTGAACTGCTGATTCTTGATGAGCCTATTAACGGACTTGACCCTCTAGGGGTAGTTGAGATAAGGAAATTGCTCAACAAGCTGTGCGATGAAAGGCATATGACCATTCTCATATCCAGCCACAATCTACCGGAGCTTTATCAGGTTGCTACAGATTATATTATAATGCATCAGGGAGTCGTGAAACAGGCGGTTACACTGTCAGAACTTGAAGAGAAATGCAGACATCATATTTTTATCGAATGCGACCAGCCTGAAAAACTGGCAAGTGTTCTGGAAACTCAGCTTGCCACAACCAAATATAAGGTAATGCCGGATAAGAGAATAAAGCTTTACGATTATCTTGATAACAGAGAAACAGTGGCAAGAGCAATTTTAGATAATGGTATTGTGGCAACTGAATTTTCAATACAGGGAGATACTCTTGAAAATTACTTTATTTCAGTGATTGGCGGTGAACAGAATGGTTAACATGATTCGAGCTGACTTATATAAGATTTTTAAATCAACAGTAATAAAGGTTTTGTTTTCAATTACTTTATTCTGTTCCTTAATGATGGTATTGTTTGCATACCTTATTCCAAAGGGCAGTCTGGGAGGACAATATACCGGATTAGGATTTTTATTCTCAGATATGAATACAATGAGTATACTAGGGGCAGTAACAGCCGGAATTTTTATATGTGGAGATTTTGAAAATAAAACAATCCATAACATTATATCGGATGGAGGCAGGAGAGGCAGGATAATAGTCAGTAAATCTATTGTGTTTTTCTGTTCAATTCTGTTTATTATTCTTCCTTATGCTTTAGCAACAATCATTGCTGTGTGTACCGGCTATAAATTTGATATGGGTTCGGTATCCATTGGATTTTTAAATATATTATCAAAAGAATCAGGTGTTGCAATTAGTGCATCTGTGTTGACAAAGCTGATAGTAGTAGCAGGTACTCTGATATTGGTTCACATATCGCAGCTAAGCTTATGCCTGCCCATTGCATTTGCAGTTAAAAAGCCTGTTTTAGTGGTTGCAATATATTATGCTATTTCAATTCTTAGCGGGCAATTGTCATCTTTGGCATCACGGTCAGAAGTTTTTAACGATATTTTCTCTTTGACTCCCTTTGGAGGAAACAGAATGTTTTTGACGGTACAATCCGGCGGAGGAGAACTTTTTAAGGCCTTTGCAGTAAGTATCTTATTTGGTATTGCAGTGATTATAGTTACTTATGTTATTTTTAGAAAATCCGAAATAAAGTAATAGAAGGTAAGGTGAAGCGGTTGTCAATTGCAATTGGAATTCTGATAGTCATAGTTTTGCTGATGATTCTTTACATTATAGTAATTCTGAATCAGTTACGGGGAATAAACCGCCAGTTGGAGAACAGGCTTGCAGGAGACACAAGGCAACCTGTCAGGGTGGAACTTATTAACCATGAACTTAGTCAATTGACATCCAATATAAACAAGTGCTTGAAGGCGGAGGAAACCCTCCGTCTTGAGTCCGTTAGAGAGGAAAAACAGTTTAAAGAACTAATAGCAAATATATCCCATGATTTACGTACTCCCCTTACAGCAATAAGAGGTTATCAACAGCTGATGGAAAAGGGACAGCTGACAGAGGAACAGAGAAAGAGGCTTGGTATTGCACAAAAACATTCCGAGCAGCTTGGCCATCTGGTTGACCATTTTTTTGAATACTCATATCTTTTAAATTCAGAACTTAAACCGCAACTGGAACGAATTAATCTCACAAATCTTTTAACGGAATGTCTTGCAGGGTATGTATCCTCATTTGAGGAACACGGCCTGACATTGTCCTTCACTGAGACACCTCCCATATTTATTATGGCAGATAAAGAGATGGCATTTCGTATTATTCAAAACCTTTTGAGGAATTGTCTTACACATGCTGCCGGAAATGTTGAAGTTAATCTAGCAACGTTTCAAGGTGCAGTAATATCCATAAAAAATCCGATAGAAAATACATCTCAGATAGATATAACACGTCTGTTTGACCGCTTCTATACAGGAGACAGTTCAAGAAGCAAAACAACAGGTCTTGGTCTTGCAATTGTAAAAATCCTGGCAAAAGAAATGGGCGGGAACGTAAAGGCAGAATTGTGCGAAAACCAACTTACTATACAGGTTGAATTCCCACTATCAAAAAATAAATAAGTAAAAGATATAAAATTTTTCAGTACTAATTATGTAAAATCAGTCGTTGACTTGTAAAAACAATAGTAGTATTTTAAATATAGTATTATATTCCAGTATATACAGTGCATCAGTCCTATTTCAAGGAGGAATTTTTGCTGTTATAATTAAAACTTTTCGAAACTAATTCATAAAAAATTTTACTAATTAATTCCTATTTTTCATATAAATTTATACTATAGCCACTTAGCTTAAGGAATTGTTAAAAGTAATTTAATAAAGGAACTCTGCATTTGAAAGGGGGTATTTAGGGCAATAATCAGGTAAAATCCGCACACTAGTTAGGTAAGTCAAAAAAACATTTAAAATCGGGAGGACGATTGAATGTACAGCAAAAACAGAAATAAAGTCTTAGCATTACTTTTAGTTCTTGCAATGATCATTTCCGTTATGCCTTTAAACTCAGTAATGGCTGAAACAAAAACTATTTATCACGAAACCTTTGCGGATGGAAAGGGTGCAGCTGCCCAATCCGGAGGAGCTAGTCTTGAAAAGGTTGGAAGTAAAGTTTTTGAAGGTAACGACGATGGAGCCGCATTATATGTAAGTAATAGAAAAAACAACTGGGACGCGGCTGATTTCAAATTTGAAGATATTGGATTAAAGAACGGTAAGACTTATAACATAACTGTAAAAGGTTTTGTTGATTCCAATGCTAAGGTTCCGGCAGGTGCACAGGCATTTCTTCAGGTTGCAAACAGCTACGCATGGCTGGCAGGTGCAGAATTCGTTGCTGGAAAGGCTTTCACATTGAGTGGAAAGTATACTGTCGATACTTCAAAAGATGACAGGATACGCGTTCAATCAAGTGATGAAGGTAAAGAGGTTTCTTTCTATATTGGAGACATTTCAATAACAGAAGAGGCTGTTGAAGAAGTACCCGTTGATCCTAATACACCTAAGGCTGAGACTTTTAAAACAATAACTTTTGAGGATAACACAGCAGGAGGCTTTGCAGGCAGAGCCGGTTCAGAAAAGCTGACCGTATCAAAAGAAGCTAATCATACCGATGGCGGTGCATATGCCTTAAAGGTAGAAGACAGAACAATGACCTGGCATGGTCCTTCTATGAATGTAGAGAAGTATGTAAGCCTAGGTTGTGAATACAAGGTTACTGCATGGGTAAAACTCGCTAATCCTGAAAGTGCACAACTTCAACTTTCCACACAGGTTGGAAATGGCGGAACTGCTTCTTATGTGACCCTGGCAGCAAAAACAATAGGTACTTCTGACGGTTGGGTTAAGTACGAAGGTACATACCGCTACAACAATGTTTCAAGCGGATTCATTACTATATATGTAGAAAGCACAAGTAGTGCAGATGCTTCCTTCTATATTGACGATATCAGCTTTGAACAAACTGGTTCAGGCGCAATTAAAATCCAAAATGATTTGAAATCTATCAAAGATGTATATAAAAATGATTTCCTTATTGGAAACGCAATAGCTGCAGAGGATCTTGACGGGATAAGACTTGACCTCTTAAAGAAGCACTTTAATGTAATGACTGCAGGCAACGCTATGAAGCCAGATGCATTACAACCTGAAAAGGGCAAATTTACATTTGGTGATGCAGATAAGCTTGTTGACAAGGTTCTGTCAGAGGGATTCAAAATGCACGGTCATACCCTTGTTTGGCACCAACAGTCACCTGCATGGCTTAATACAAAAACTGATGCAAGCGGAAATTCTGTACCTTTGTCACGTGACGAAGCTCTTGTAAATTTGAAGTCTCATATTAAGACAGTGGTAGAGCATTTCGGAAACAAGGTAATATCTTGGGACGTAGTAAATGAAGGTATGAATGATAATCCAACAAACCCTGAGGACTGGAAAAGTGCATTACGCCAAAGCCCATGGTATCAGGCAATTGGCCCTGATTACATGGAACAGGCATTTTTAGCAGCAAGAGAGGTTCTGGATGCACATCCTGATTGGGACGTAAAGCTTTATTACAATGATTATAACGACGATAATCAAAATAAATCCAAAGCTATTTACTCAATGGTAAAAGAGTTAAATGAAAAATATGCAAAAACTCATCCCGGCAAGCGTCTTATCGACGGAGTAGGTATGCAAGCACATTACAGTATGTCCACAAATGCTGCTAACGTTGAACTTTCCTTGGAGAGATTTATTTCTCTGGGTGTTGAAGTAAGTATAACAGAGCTTGATGTTCAGGCAGGCAGCGACTTCAAATTGTCAGAAGATGTTGCAAATGCACAGGGATATTTATATGCACAATTATTCGATATATATAAAAAGCATGCAGCAAATATAAGCCGTGTTACTATTTGGGGATTGGATGACGGTACAAGCTGGAGATCATCCACAAATCCTTTACCGTTTGACAAGAATCTTCAGGCAAAACCTGCATTTTTTGGAACAGTAGACCCGGCTAAGTTCATGGACGAACATAAACCTCAAACACCTAAAGGTGCAAAATCTGCAACAGCTGCATTTGGAACACCTGTAATTGACGGTACTGTAGACAGTGTTTGGAGCAAAGCACAGGCTATACCTGTAAACCAATATCAAATGGCATGGCAGGGAGCAACAGGAACTGCAAAGGCTCTATGGGATGACAAAAATATGTATGTCCTTGTTCAGGTAAGCGACTCCGAACTTGATAAAAAGAGTGCAAACGCATACGAACAAGACTCAGTTGAAGTATTCGTTGATGAGAACAATGGAAAGACATCCTTCTATGAAAATGATGACGGACAGTACAGAGTTAACTTTGACAACGAGACTTCATTTAATCCTGCAGAAATTTCAAAGGGCTTTAAATCTGCAACAAAGGTTACAGGAACAAACTACACAGTTGAAATAATGATTCCGCTGAAATCAGTAACTCCATCAAATAATATGAAAATAGGATTTGATGTTCAGGTTAATGATGCTAAAGATGGTTCACGTAAGAGTGTTGCAGCATGGAACGATATTACAGGAACAGGATATCAGGATACATCAGTATATGGTACTCTTACCCTCAGTAATTCCGACAGCAGTAACACAGCTAAATACATTACAAGAGGAGAATTTATTGATTCTATTATTAAGGCTTTGGGTCTGAATAAAAACGTTCAGGTAAAAGACTCCTTTAAAGATGTAACAAAAGATGCCAGCTATTATGCTTCTGTAAGTGTTGCTTATCAGAAAGGTATAATATCAGGATACAAGAATGGAGAATTCAAGCCACAGGCTAAGATTACTCGTCAGGAAGCAATGACAATAATCGCCAAGGCTATGAAGGTAGCAGGAAAGAATGTTAATTACTCATCTGCTGAGATAAATAAAATACTCAAAGAATTTAAGGATTCAAATAAAGTTGCCAGCTGGGCAAAAGGTTCTGTTGCTGCTTGTATTAAAGCAGGAATTGTATCCGGCAAAAGCGGAAAAATGCTGGCACCACAAGAAAATATAACTGTTTCACAAACAGAATCAATAGTAAAGAAATTGTCCGGAAAGTAATAACTGTTTACTGAAATGAGTGAAAAAGTTACGAAACAAAAAAGCCTGAGTGATTTTACTCAGGCTTTTTTGTTTATAATTTAAGGGTGCTAAAAAATATTTCAAGAATATCCGAACTCAAGTATAGAAATACTAGGTAAGGAAATCATTATATATTTATATAATTCTAAACATTTACATAATACAATCAATGTAATATCATAATGACTTAATATATGAGAGGTATACATAAGAAGGGAATAAAGGATGTTGAGTGATCTGATAATAAACGCAGCTATACTTATTTCTTTTTTGAGCATAGCAAATCAATTGTATAGAGACCGGGATTCAGAAATACAATCACGACCCGTTTTTAAGATTTTAACGGGAGTTGTATGTGGAATTTTAGGTATACTACTAATGTGGTATAGTGTCAGAATCCAGAATAAAACGCTGGTGGATTTCAGAAATATCGCTACCCTATTGGCTGCTACTGTTGGGGGAGGATTGTCTGCCGTTGTTTCAGGCCTTGTCATGGGAGGCTTCAGAATTGCATATTTCGGTCTTAACAAATATTCCGAGGCGGGAGTAATTGTTATTACACTGGTAACAGTAGGCATTTTGTTGATTTTTCGAATAAAAAGATCACTTGGGAAGAAATGGCAGTTATCTACCATATATATGACTATTGTTACCTGCGGTGCTTACTTTTATATTTTTCAGAAAAAAGTATCTCTACTTTTTACAATATACCCTTACTTTATACTGGGAACTGCCGTTGTTAGTTATACAGTATACAAATATATGATATACCTCAATAATATGAGTTTATTGTTTAGAAAACTAAAAGAAGAATCAACCAAAGATCATCTGACAGGTCTTAACAATGTAAGGGAATTTGATAAATTATTCAGGCTAGTAATAGAGAAGGCTATAAGCAATCATCAAAAATTCTCATTACTTATGATAGATATAGACTTTTTTAAAAAAATAAATGATACACACGGTCATCAGGCAGGAGACAAGGTTCTAAAAGAGATTGGCAAAATTTTGAAAGAGAATTGCAGAGCAGATGATAAGATATCTCGCAACGGGGGTGAAGAATTCTCCATATTGCTTGAAAATGCTTCAAACAGCAAGGCTATCGAGATAGCTGAAAGGATTAGGAAAATAGTAGCGGAAAACGAATTTGAGATTTCATACGACAGGAAAACCAATGTAACAGTGTCCATAGGTATATGTTCTTACCCTGAAACGGTCAAAGATATAACCCAGATAATTGAGAGGGCTGATGCGGCTCTTTACAAGGCAAAGCGTTCAGGAAGGAATCTTGTGGTTACAGATGAAGTTTTATAATGATAATTTATAAAATAGTTTTCAAAAAGTACAAAATTTTCCCTAACATATGTAAATAAATGGAATATACTCCATAAATGGTCTTGTTCAAGAAATTAGAATGTGCTATTCTTTTATCAGTGGAATAAGTGTTTGAAAATATACAATTTAACTTATATTATGTATATGTATTTTGTGCTGGAGGAAAGTATGGAAAAGTTGAACTTGGTAATAAGACATTATAATAAGGTCAAACCTATGCACTGTACTATTGTGAGCGGTGATACCCAAAAAGTATTCACTGTTAAATTATGTAAAGAAGAAAAAAATGGTGCTGAAATTCTCAAGGGAGACCCCGTGCTTATTGGCTTTCTTAATAGTGACGAAACTCTTTATTTAAGTGGAGGCAATGTCGTAGGTGCTATACCAAAAGAAGAAGAATACATAATCCACGCAAATAATCCTGAAAATATTGCTTTTGAAACTGAAAGAAGACAATATGAGAGATTCCCTACTTCACTTACGGGTGAAATGAAGCTTGCAAATTCAAATAAAAGAGAACCAATATGTATAAAGGATTTTAGTTATGCAGGCATGTGCATATATTCTATCGATGATTTCAACAAGGAAGATGAAGTTGAGATTAGTGCATTCCTTAGCAATAGTGTTATTAAATATGATGCTACCATAGTCAGAAAAACGGTTAACTTTGGAAGATGCGAGTATGGTATACAGCTGATGCACAGGGATAAAAACTCAATGTATGCGACTCAGAATCAGTTAACATCTTTTATACTCAGTGAAAAAGAGATCATATACAGGTATTTACTAAGTGCAAATTTGAAATTTTAAATCAAATCTCTAATTGAATATTATTTAATGAATTTATGTACACTAATACTAAATTCATTAAAAATATGTAACAAACAGGGAGATAATTATGGAAGAATACAGGGTAATGGATAACATATACCTTTTTAATAGTTATATTGATGCAATTGATCTGTCATTCAATCAGTTTCTTGTTTTAACGCCCATTCCAATGCTAATTCATACAGGCACTAAAGATCGGACGGAAGTGTTACTTCCCAAAATCAAGGAAATATTGGGCAGTCGCCCTTTGGAGTATGTGTTTATATCACATTTTGAATCAGATGAATGCGGTGGTCTGGCACTTTTAAAAAACTACTATCCCGAAATAAAAGCTGTGTGTTCTCAGGTGACGGCAAGACAACTGATGGGCTTTGGTATATCTTCCAATATTGCAGTTGTTAATCCTCAGGACAAGATGAAAATTGGAGACAGCTTGTTTGAATTCATATCATACCCTTCTGAAATGCACCTTTGGGAAGGCTTGATGGCGTTTGAAACACAACAGGAAATACTGTACAGCAGTGATATATTTACCAGGACGGGTAAAATTGATAAACCCATTGTAGATTCAAAAATATATGAGGAGATACAAAACGTTAACCTACAGAAGGTACCGTCTCAGGAAGCTCTTGAACGGCTGAAAAAAGACATTTCGGCCTTGCAAATAAAATATCTGATGCCCGGTCACGGACCATGCCTGAAGCTTTTTTGAAACTTAAATTGTAATGACTTCTTTGAACATAAAGAGTGTATAATGCAAATTCTGCTTAAATGAATTAAAACGGAATTTGTGCAAATAATACTTTATGAAAGTTAATTTCAAAGGAGGAATAAAAAATGTCAGTTAAAAAAATGAGTCAGCCAAATACCGGTATAAAATGCATTGTTAATACATGTCATTATTACATGAATGGTGATCACTGTACTGCTGAGCAGATAGAAGTTCAGCCTAGAGATGCAAGAGACACTCAGGAGACAGATTGTGCTACATTTTTACCTGAAAACCAGTAATATATGAGATAGAAATAATATACAAAAAGCGCCATACCTCTTTATGACAGAGGTATGGCGTTTTAATATAAAGCAGAAACCATATCAGAGTGAAAAGGTTAATGGACCTTGTTTTTCTGTCGATATACTATTTGAATTCGTAGCGAAGCAAACAGTCGAAAAGGAGTTATATGAACATACAGATATATGGGGCCAAAGGGTTTGATACACAGAAAGCAGAGAGATATTTCAAAGAACGGAAAATCAGCTATCAGTATATAGACCTCTTTAAGTATGGAATGAGCAAAGGTGAATTTGAAAGTGTAAAAGCAGCCGTCGGTATAAGTAATTTAATAAATACCAAATCCAAGGAATTCGAAAAGCTTAATATGCGAAATCTTGGAGTAGGCAAAGTTGCACAAGAGGTTCTTTTAAAAAACCCTAAGCTATTTAACATTCCAATAGTTAGAAATGGAAAGCAGGCAACTGTAGGATACGAGCCGGGCATATGGAGTCAATGGGAATAAAGACTTAATGACGTATATAATAAACAACTTTTACGGTCATATTTTCAATGTCTTTCAGCCTGTGAAACAACAAATCAGATACCCAGTGGATATTATTTATCCCATGAAGGCTTGTAAATATGGAAATAAATAAGTCCGCTGAAATCCATACAAAGCATATATTACTGATTAATGCCTTGTTGCTCAGTGAAAGCTGTCTGATTCTTCTTATTATTACAGGATGAATACTATAAACAGCTATAAGAGACATTATTCCCCAAATCAGCGTATTCCTCAAACATATTATACCTAGAAAATTTAAAGAATCCCCGCTGTAATTCCACAGTTCACGATTAAAAACTCTTTCCAGCAGCAGACCCGTTATGAATTCCAGAACAGTAGTAATTAGCACTGCACCAAAAAATACAAGTAAGGGGCGGGATTTTAATTTGTCCAGAAGATATACAACCAAAATTGTACCCACTCCATAAATGCCACACAAAGGGCTTATGAGAAACCCTCTCTTTATAAAATGCCAGTGATAAACGGATAAATAAACTGTTTCCATTAACCAACCGCAGAAGGAATATATAATAAAGCATAGAAATATATTATAGATTCTTGCCAAATTTCTTGATACGTTATAGTTCATATATGCAGCTCTCTTATTGGATTTGTTTAATATCATGCTATGAAATTGAAACAAATAGCGTTACTTTTATATGTGTATTCAATGTAGCTTAATAATATTTCAACATAAAATTTGTTAATTGACATTGCCGAAATGCTTTGCTAATATCGGATACAGTTGTTTATGCTTACGGAGGTCATACTGAGTGAAAAATTTAGAAAAAACTGTTGAAAGTTTATCAAGAATAAAGCTTGGCGGAAAAGAGCTGGAATATAGTATTAGAAGAAGCAGCAGAAGAACAATTTCCATTATGATAAAAAATACCGGACAGATTGTTGTAGCCTGTCCGTTAAAAACACCGTTTGCATACATTGAGAAACTCTTGCTGGAAAAAGAGGGTTGGATTCTACAAAAGCTGGCAGAAATCCGGGAGAAACCCATTACCGTGAGAGAAAAATCCTTTGAAAACGGTGAGGTGTTCTATTATCTTGGACTACCATACAAGCTTAAAATTGTTGCGAATAACATCACCCCAAAACCAAAAGTAAACATCGAAGCGGAACTAATTGTTTTGGAGGTATCCGAAACTGCTGACAAGAACAAAATTAAATCCTTCCTTAAAAGTTGGTATATTTCAAAAGCCAGAGAGCTTCTGGAACAAAGAATCAGACTATACTCGTCGGAAATAGGGGTGTTTCCTAAAAGAACGGCCATCAAGGAGCAAAAAACCAGATGGGGCAGTTGTAGCACAAAAGGTAATATAAACCTTAATTGGAAGCTGATTATGTCGCCGCTAAAGGTAATAGATTATGTGGTGATCCATGAACTCTGTCATATGAAAGAAATGAACCACTCTAAAAAGTTCTGGCAACACGTACAAAGTATTATGCCTGATTATGAGGTTTACAAAAAATGGCTAAAGGATAATGGTTATACTTTAGCCTTTGAGTAAAATAGTTATAAAATTACATGTAAAAAAGACAAGAATGTACATTGAATTTTAGTTTTATAAAAGTATAATTTTAACGTAATACTATTTAAATTATTAAATTAAAAAACTGCTAAATTATACAGGATCTCCGGAGGGAATTATACGATGATTTACAAAAAATACGGTAAAACAGACAAGAATATATCTGCAATAGGATTTGGAGGTATGAGGTTTCCAAAGGTAGGAGATAGCTATGATTATGATAAATGTGCAGAGATAGTTATACAGGCAAATGAACTTGGCGTAAACTATTTTGATACTGCACCGGGATATAATGATGATCATAGTGAATTGATTATGTCTCATGCTTTTAAAAGCATGAAGAAGCCATTTTATGTTTCTACAAAAAGCAGCAGTAAGGATGGTTCAAAGCTACGTGAACAGCTGGAGACATCTTTAAAAAGAATGAATCTTGAGAAAATTAACTTTTTCCATATATGGTGTATACTCAGCCTCGACGACTATAGAAGCAGGATGGTAAAGGGCGGTGCTTACGAGGCAGCCTTAAAAGCCAAAGAAGAAGGACTTATAGAGCATATAGTATTTTCTACCCATTGTACGGGTGATGAGATTGAAACAATAGTAAATGAAGGCTGCTTTGAAGGAATGACGGTAGGCTATAATATACTTAACTTCCCTTTCAGACAAAAGGGGCTGGAGGCTGCTTATAAAAAGGGTCTTGGCATAGCTACAATGAATCCTCTCGGAGGAGGATTGATACCTCAGAAGTCCGACTATTTTGATTTTATCAGAAGTGAAGACGACCAAAACGTAGTTGATGCTGCGTTAAGGTTCAATGCATCACATGATGAAATAACTACTGTATTAGCCGGAATGGGTAGTATTGATGAGGTAATTCAAAACTGTAAGGTTGGCGATAACCTGGTTAAACTTGAGCAAACCAAGTTGAAGGAAATCGAAGGAAGGTTGTTTAATTCCATGGATAAACTTTGTACAGGCTGCCGTTATTGCGAGTACTGTCCTAAGCAAATTCCCGTATCAAAATATATGCTTTCCTACAACAATCACATTTTAGGTAATACAGAGGACGTTCTTAATAACCTGAAAGGTCACTGGGGAATTAAGCAGGAGGATGTTAACAACTGTATAGAATGTGGTTTATGCGAAGGAAAATGTACACAGCACTTGCCAATAATAAGCAGGTTGAAAGAAATTGGTTCATTTGAGGATGCTGCGAATAAGTAGAAATTGCTTTTAAGCATTACAATGTTTGATAGGGGATTGGAGAACAGAGTTATTCTGATAGTTAACTGAAACAGGCTGACTGGAGAAATTTATCCAGACTGCCTGTTTTTTATGAATTACGTAAACTTACAACAGTAAGAGTTAAATAAGGTAGGGTGAAAAAAAATCACCCTACCTTATTTTGCTAAAATTTACTATATTTATCTATAAGTAATTTGGCTTTGCTGATAAAGGGTTGAAAATAGGAATTAAAAGCAAAATTTAATCAATTTATAAAGAACCTTTCAGGGGGACAAAAGCAAGTTTGATGTAGCTTCATCAAGGATCAGGATTATTGAATCTCTCGCAACCGCCCTTGCCATTGCTATCTTTTAGGATAAAACAGTAATTATGATAACACATAAATCTGTATTCAAGAAATAACGGATATTCTGGACAATTATAACCAGAACATGAATGTCAGTTGAATTTGATTCCTGTGATATACTCGAGGATTAACAGGCTTCAAATATATTTAGCCGAAGACAGTAGGATTCGCGATCCTCTGTTGTGGGTGTTCAAGATAAAAGGGGGTGAAATACATGAAAAAACTCGGAAAGAACTTAAATTTGGTTGAAAGAACCGTTGAAGCATACAATTGTGGTTGCAGCTGTATGTGTTCCTGCTACGGTGGAGGATCTTCAGTTGAATATACTATAGGCAATTCTACTGCTATACAGATAGGAGTAAACGCTGAAACAGGAAATTAATCACAATTAATAGAAGGTCTAAATACGGTATAACCAAAACGTGTATGTTTTGGTTATACCGTATTTAACATAAAAGCTACCAAATAAGATTAAATCTGGAAATAATTTATAAAGTAAGGAGAATATTTTTAATGACAAAGGATAAGTCTTTCATTCACCTTTTTGAAACTCCGGGAGGATTTTACCTGTATGATGTTAATAGAAATTCTATCTTAAAGGTGGAAAAATCGGTTTATGACTCATTGAAGTCAGGTATAGAAAGTATATCCAATAATAATATTTCTTATAAGGATAGCCTCAAAAACATTATAAAGAACATGAGGGAAAAAGGATTTCTTTCAGAAAAAAGGATTAAAGAGGTATCTCACCCAGCTACGGATAAATTGGACTATTTTTTAAGCAATAAAATAAGAATGATTATACTTCAAGTGACACAGCAGTGTAACTTAAGGTGCGAATATTGTGCATACTCCGGGAAATATATGAACAGAGGACATGCAAACAACAGAATGAGCTTTGAAACAGCTAAAAAGGGAATAGATTTTCTTATAGCCAATTCAAGGGATGTTGATTCCATAAATATTGCATTTTACGGAGGAGAGCCTTTACTGGAATTCAAACTCATGAAGAAATGTATAGAATATGCCAAGACTGCTGCTGAAGGCAAGACAATAAGATTTAACTTCACTACAAACGGAACACTTTTCACAAGGGAAATTATAGACTATTTATCATTTCATGATGTAAGTATAACAATCAGTCTTGACGGACCGAGGGAGGTTCAGGATAAATCAAGGAAATTTGCATCAAACGGTTGTGGGACATTCGAAAAAATTAATGAAAATCTTGAAATTATTAAAAACAATTATCCTGAATATTTTAGTAAGATATTATTTAATATTGTTTTGGACAAAGAGAACGATTTCAGCTGCGTTAATGATTTCTTTGCTTCTTATGATACTATTAAGGACTCCATGCTGAATGCCTCGGAGAAATCAATGCATTACGCTAAATCTGAAATTAATTCTTCTGAAGAGTTTGATATAAAAATGAGGTATGAGACATTTAAGTTGTTTCTCAGCAAAATAAATAAATTGGACAGTAAACATGTCTCAAAACTAGTAGAGAACAATTACAATGCCATAAAAAAAATTGCATTGAGTGAAAGGGAACAGACAAATGAGCTACCGGATACGGCACATCATTCAGGACCATGCATTCCGGGGACTCAAAGGCTGTTCATGGATGTAAACGGTAATTTATACCCGTGTGAAAAGTGTAGTGAAAGCTCTGATACAGTGAATATCGGTCACATTGATAAGGGCTTTGATATTGAAAAGGTCAGAAAACTTTTAAATATCGGAAAAATAACCTCGGAAAACTGTATCAACTGCTGGGCCTTTCGCTTCTGTTACATATGTGCGGTTGCGGTGGATGATACAAAAGGAATATCTCCCGAAAATAAACGTTCGATGTGTGGAGTAGTAAGAAGAGTACAGGAACAATGTTTTAAAGACTATTGTACACTTAAGGAATTCGGATATGAATTTGATGAAAAAAGCAGAAATTTTTTAATGGAGGGGTAAAATGGAGAAGGAAAAATTAATTATATACCCGTATGACGGTGAATTTACTTCCATTATAAGGCATAGTAATCTTTTATGCAACTATGAAGTAACGGGGCTGATATCTCCGGGAGGCTGGGGGTTGAGCGGTAGGGATGCAGGAGAGGCTGATTATGGTAGCAAACTGGGGATAACTGTAACCAACGATTTCGATGAAAGCATAAAGCTTTGCGATACGGTGCTATTCTCTGATTCCAGAACACAGATGGATTTTGAAAAATTTATTATGCCAAAAGTCTCTAAGGCAGTAGGCATGGGAAAAAATTTGATATTCACTATTCCGTTGACAAATGATGCTTTTGATAAGATTGAGAAAGAGTGCATCAATGGGGGAGTATACTTCAAATATTTTAACAATGTATGCAGGCAGGATGAGAGTCAGGAAGTGGCAGGGGAGTATAATTTTTTATATGATATCAATACACCTGTAATTTTTGTTCTAGGAATAGGAGACAAGGCAAACAAGTTTGAAGTTCAGCTGGCATTAAGAGAAAATGTCATGAAGATGGGATATCGGGTAAGTCAGATTGGTACGAGAGGATACTGCGAATTACTGGGCTTTCATTCATTCCCCCAATTTATGTATAGCAATAATTTGTCCGAATCAAGTAAAATCATATTATTTAATCAATTTATAAAAAAATTGGAGAATGAAAATCCGGATGTAATTATTATAGGTATACCGGGAGGAATTATGCCTTTTAATAATAAGCTTACAAATAATTTTGGAATTGTCGCATATGAAGCTTCCCAGGCTGTGGCACCTGATTCTGCTGTTTTCAGCTGCTATTATGCGGATTATTATAACGAATATTTCGTTAAAATGGTAGATACCGCAAGATACAGACTTGGATGCAAAGTGGACTGTTTTAACATGGCAAACTCTGAGCTTGACTGGCTGAATTCAAAGGATCTGAATAAAATGGTATATACTTCCCTAGATTCAAAATTTATTGACGAAAAGATTAAAAAATACAAAGGACTGGATACTCCTGTATTTAATGTTTTGAACAGCAAGGGTGCATCAGGTATGGCAGAATGTGTAATTAACAGGCTTTCCGACTATGGAAAGACGGAAAGTATATAGGGGGCATAGTCAAAATGAATACTGATGAAGTGATGATAAAAGAAACAATATTGAAGATTTTTAATGAAAGATTTAAAATAGATATTGCCCGGAAATGGAATGAGCTACAGGATTTGCATTTCCTTAGTAACAAGTTTGGGATGGCTCCCAGAGACTTATTGTATCTGCATTCCGACATTGAAGGAGAATTTGACATAAAAATATCCGAGGAACATATAGTTAATGATAAATTCACCACTCTGAACAACATAATTCAAATCATCAGCCATGAGCTGAAAGTGAAAGCTATGGTTGATAAGGAATCAAAGGTATCATAAAATAAATCCTTATAGTATTACTTTGTACGGAAAGGCACTCTGTGCTACATATTAACAAAAAAGTTAACAAGATGTCATAAATATTGGAAAAAATGTGATATAATGTAAAAGTGTGTAATCAATAAAATTAATGGGTACTACCAGAGGCATTTTTATTTATGGACAAAATAAGAACTTTGATTGTTGATGATGATGTAATTTGGTTAAATAACATAAAGGTTTACCTTCATACGGAAGATGATATCATATTGGAAGCAACTGCTACGGACAGGGAAAGTGCAGTCAGAACTGCCATTTTAATTCACCCTGATGTTATAGTAATGGACACAAATCTTAGTGGGAATAATTATGATGGCATTTATGCGGCTGCTGAAATCTCACGGGAAATTAATACAAAGATTATAATGCTTACAAGCCATCAGGAAGAAGATGTTGTACTCAATTCCTTTACAGCCGGGGCGATAAATATTTTACCAAAGGATGATTGGAGAAGTGTAGTCGATGCCATCAACTCAGCCAAAACCGAAAATTCTCCATATGAAGTACTCCTCAAGGAATATTCCAGACTAAAGCAGGAGGAACAGCTGAAACCTTTATCAGACTCGGAAAGAGAAGTGTTTCGACTTCTGGAAAATGGCTATTCCAGAAGTCGAATTCAAAATGAGTTGTATAAATCAGAAAACACTATAAAAACACAGATCAAAAGTATTTTAAAAAAAATGGGAGTAAGCAACGTAGGACTAGCGGTAAAAAAGGTTCATCAAAATGGTCTTATTTAGTGCATTCAACTATCCAGTAAATCAAGAAATCAAAATCAGCACTTTGCAAGAATTAATCAAAGCAGAGTGCTGATTTTTTGTATCCTTTTAACAAAATATCTTAGTACTTATTTGAAATAAATTCCAAAAACCTTATCTATAACCGGGTTTTAAACATTGTATGTCTATATAAACATTGGCAGAAGGAAATCCTCTGGTTAAAATTATATTGTCAAAAAAATAACAATGATAGCAGATATGTGAATGCACCAATAGTACTTGAGGAGGGAAAACTAAATGGAAGATTGCAAATGCAGTCCGGTTGACGGGATTCTTAATAAGTATGACAACAATAAATCACACTTGATAGCAGTTTTACAGGAAATTCAAAACGAATATAAATATTTGCCAGAGGATGTTTTAAATTATGTAGCGGAAAAGCTGGAGATAAATCTCTCAAAGATATTCAGTGTAGCTACATTTTATGAAAACTTTTCATTGGTGTCAAAGGGAAAATATATTATCAAGGTATGTGACGGTACCGCTTGTCACGTTAGAAAATCAATTCCTATATTAAATGCAATGAGAAAAGAGCTATGCCTCTCAGAAGGTAAACATACTACAGATGATAAGCTGTTTACAGTTGAAACAGTTTCCTGCCTTGGAGCTTGCGGATTGGCACCGGTTATTACAATAAATGATAAGGTATACGCTAAAATGACGCCGGATTCAACAATAGAAATCATAAAGACTTTGAGGAGTGAAGGATAATGAAAATTAAAAATTTGCAAGAATTTAAAACCTTTTCTGACAGGTCAGTACAGGCAATGGACAAACAAAAAAAGAAGGTTCTGGTATGTGCAGGAACAGGTTGTGTAGCCGGCGGATCATTAGAGATATATAAAAGGATTAAAGAACTTATAGATGATAAAGGCCTTCTTGTTGAACTTGAACTGGATTATGAAAAGGAAGGCATAGGAGTAAAAAAGAGCGGGTGCCACGGATTTTGCGAAATGGGGCCATTAGTGAGAATCGAACCGGAAAACTACTTGTATTTAAAAGTTCAGATAGAAGATTGTGAAGAAATTGTTGAAAAAACCCTTATAAACAATGAAGCCGTTGAAAGGCTTATGTATAAGACTGATGATAAGATATATAAGGCACAGGAGGATATTCCTTTCTACCACAAGCAGACAAGAATGGTTCTGAAAAACTGCGGAAGCATTAATGCAGAATCCTTTGCAGAATATGTAGCAAAGGGCGGTTATAATGCGCTTAGTAAAGTATTGTTTGAAATGGAGCCTCAGGAAGTATGTCAGTCCATACTGGATTCCAACCTGAGAGGAAGAGGGGGCGGAGGTTATCCTGCAGGAAGAAAATGGCAACAGGTGCTGAAACAGGGTAGCGAAATCAAATACATTGTTTGTAACGGAGACGAAGGAGACCCGGGAGCTTTCATGGACAGAAGTATCATGGAGGGTGATCCTCACGGTGTTATCGAGGGAATGGCTATTGCAGGCTATGCTACAAAGAGTACATCAGGATATATATATGTAAGAGCAGAGTATCCCCTTGCAGTAGAAAGACTTAGGATAGCTATTGAAGATGCAAGAAAGTACGGAATGTTGGGTGAGAACATACTAAATTCCGGATTTTCATTTGATATAAACATAAATAAAGGTGCAGGAGCTTTCGTTTGCGGTGAAGGTAGTGCATTAACCGCATCAATAGAAGGCGAAAGGGGAATGCCAAGGGTAAAACCCCCAAGAACGGTGGAAAAAGGACTTTGGGGAAAGCCTACAGTACTTAACAATGTAGAAACATTTGCAAATGTTCCTTTAATTATTAACAATGGGAGTGAATGGTACAAAGGTATCGGGCCTGAAAACAGTCCGGGTACAAAAGCTTTTGCCATAACAGGATACGTTAACAATACCGGGTTGATAGAAGTCCCAATGGGAACAACCCTGAGAGAAGTAATATTTGATATCGGAGGCGGTATCAGGAACGACAAGAAATTCAAAGCCGTTCAGATTGGAGGTCCCTCAGGAGGTTGTCTCAGGGAAGACCATCTTGATCTTCCGTTAGACTTCGATTCACTTAAAAAAGTAGGAGCAATGATAGGTTCAGGCGGACTCGTTGTATTGGATGAAGACACCTGTATGGTTGAAGTAGCAAGGTTCTTCATGAACATTACACAGAACGAATCCTGCGGAAAATGCGTACCATGCCGTGAAGGAACCAAGAGAATGCTTGAAATACTTGAAAAAATAGTAGACGGAAAAGGCCGTGAAGAAGACCTTGATCTACTCGAGGAATTGGCAGATACCATAAGCAGTACGGCGTTGTGCGGACTAGGAAAATCCGCAGCAAGTCCTGTTGTAAGCACATTAAAATTTTTCAGGGATGAATACTTGGAACACGTTATAGATAAGAAGTGCAAAACACATACATGTAAAGCTTTGACTTCTATAGTAATAGAAAAGGAAAAATGTAAGGGCTGCAGCAAATGTGCAAGAATATGTCCTGTTCAGGCAATCGAAGGAAAGATAAAGGAACCGTATACCATTAACCAATCAAAATGTATCAAGTGCGGTGCCTGTCTGAAATCTTGTCCATTTGCAGCAATAAAGGAGGCGTAAATAACATGGGAACTATGATAATCGACGGACAGCAGGTTGAATTTACCGATGAAAAAAATATACTGGCAGTAATCAGAAAAGCAGGTATTGAG